>JAXDMI010000766.1:0-24927 GCA_034666145.1 Myxococcales bacterium
TGATCTTCAGCGCGGTCCACTACATCGGCCCGATGTCGGACTCGTTCGCGCTGCCGTCGTTCCTGTTCCGGCTCGTGCTCGGGGTCGTGCTCACGCTCATCTTCGCGACGCGCGGCTTCGCGGCCGCGGTCTGGACGCACGCGCTCTACGACGTATGGGTGCTCGTGTTCCGCTGAGCGGTCTTTGCCGTCGACGCGACCAGGAACATGGCGATGATCGTCGCGATCGCCATACCGACGGCGCCCGCCACGTAGGGCGAGCGGCTGCCGAGCGTGCCGTAGAGCCAGCCGCCGAGCGCCGGACCGAACACGCGCGCCAGGCTCGCCGCCGACTGGTTCGTGCCGAGCGTTCCGCCTTGCGCCTTGGGATCGGCGCGCTTCGACACGTACGCCGAGATGCTCGGCTGCGTCAGGCCGTTGCCGAGCGCGAGCAGACCGCCGCCGGCGTAGAGCACAGGGCGTCCGAACGACGGTGACGCCGCGAGCACTGCGAACGCGAGCGCTTGGATCGCCGTGCCTGCGCGGATGAGCTGCGCCTCGTCGAACCGCTTCGCCAGCGGGCGGATGAGACCGCCCTGCACGAACGCCGCGACGACGCCGATGAAGCAGAGGACGAGCCCGGTCTCGAGCGCGGTCATCCCGAAGCGATCTTCGGTGAAGAAGCGGAACGTCTGATCGAGGACGGTGAACGAAAGGATGAGCACGAAGTTGACGACCACCGCGAGCGCGATGCCTGGACGTGAGAACGCTTCACGCGCGGCTTCGATGTTGAGCGGCGCGAGGCTGCGCTTCTGCGTCGAGCGCTTCTCGGGCGGCAGCGACTCCTTCAGCTTGAAGTACACCCACGCGAGGTTCACGAGCGAGAGACCGGCGGCGAGGAAGCACGGCACGACACCGGTGCGACCCGCGACGGGGATCCCCGAGAGCGCGCCGCCCAGCGCGGGGCCGAAGATGAAACCGAAGCCGAAGGCCATGCCGATCATGCCCATGCCCCGCGCGCGCTCTTCGGGCTTCGTCACGTCGGCGATGTACGCAGTGGCGGTCCCGATGTTGGCGGTGGCGATGCCGCTCGCGGCGCGCGCGACGAAGAGCCACGCCACGCTGGTCGCGAACATCAGCCCGAGGCCGAGCGACGCCATGCCCACGGCGGTGGCCGCCACGCTCCACACGAGCACCGGGCGGCGGCCCACGCGATCGGAGACGCGTCCCCACACCGGCACGAAGAGGAACTGCATCAGCGAGTAGATCGCGCCGAGCATCGTGCCGGTGAGCTCGGTGGTGTGAAACGTGTCGCGCGCCTCTTGCGCGAGGAACGGCAGCACCAAGCTGAAGCCGAGGATGTCGAGGAAGACGACGAGGAAGATCGACCAGAGGCCCGGTATGGCCGTGCGCGCCGGCGCATCGCGCGACGTGCCGGAAGAGCCAGAGGCGTCGGTCGGGCGCTCCATCGAGGGCGCGAACGTTACGCGATTTTCAAGGCTTGCGCGCGTGCACGAACGCCTCGAGGTTGCCCTTCGGGCCTTCGAGCGAGCTGTCGCACGTACCGAGGAGGACGAGCCCAGCGGCTTTCACGTCATCCTCGGCGCCCGCGATGGCGCGTGCGCGCACCTCGGGATCGCGCACCACGCCCTTGCTGCGCGCCGCCTCTTCGCGTCCTACCTCGAACTGCGGCTTCACGAGCGCGACGAGCTCGCCGCCGCTCGCGAGACAGCGCGCGACGGCGGGCAGGAGCTTGCCGAGACCGATGAACGAAGCGTCGACGACGACGAGATCGGCGAGGCCTCCCACCTGCGAAGGCTCGAGCGTCTTCGCATTGGTTCGTTCGAGAACCAGCACGCGCGGATCGGTCCGTAGCTTGTGGGCGAGCTGCCCGTAGCCCACGTCGACGGCGGCGACGCTCACGGCGCCGCGCTGCAGAAGGCAATCGGTGAAGCCGCCGGTCGATGCGCCGAGATCGATGCAGCGCTTGCCGTTCGCATCGACGCCGAACGTGTCGAGCGCCCCCGCGAGCTTCACGCCGCCGCGCGACACGTACGGATGATCCTCGGCGCGCAGCACGATGGCGGCGTCTTCCGCGAGGAGCGCGCCGGCCTTGTCGATGCGCTGCTCACCGACGTAGACCTTGCCGGCGAGGACCAACGCCTGCGCTCGTGCGCGCGTGGGCACCAGCCCGCGAGCGACGAGGAGCTGATCGGCGCGGACCTTCACGACGCCATTCTACGAGATGACGACCTACGGGATGACGACATCGGGATGGAGCGCGCGCGCGAGCGTCGCGAGGCCTTCGCCGATGCGTGGTCCGGGGCGGAGCACGCTCTCGTCGGTGACGGGCGCGACGCGTCCGGAGGTGACCGCGCGGACCTTGCCCCAGCCGGGCGTGTCGGCGCCGATGCGCTCCTTGCCGTGCGCTTCGGCGATCGCGGCGTTCACGACGACGTCGGGGTCGAGCGTCATGACGCGCTCGACGCCGATGGTCGGGTAGCCGCTGCCTTCGGTGACGGCGTTCTCTCCGCCGGCGCGGCGGATCATCTCGTCGGCGAAGCTCTTCGGCCCGGCGACGCTGAGCGGCTCGAGCCCGAACACGAGCAGCACGCGGACGCGCGGCTTCGATGCGACGGCCTTCTCGATGGCGGCGACGCGTCGATCGAGCTGGTCGACGATGGTCTTCGACTCGTTCACGCGTCCCGTGCGCTGGCCGAGGCCGAGGATCATCGCGTCGATCTGCGCGAACGACTCGGTCTGCGGGAGGAACGTGGCGATGCCACGAGCCTCGAGGCGCTCGCTCATCGCGGCGCCTGCGGGACCACGAGCTCCGGTGACGAGGTCGGGACGTAGCGCGAGGATGGCTTCGAAGCTCGGGTCGACGTAGCCGCCGATCTGCGGGAGCTTCTGCACCTCGGGAGGCCAGTCGCAGTAGCGCGATCGCCCGACCACGCGATCCCCGGCGCCGATCACGAACAGCGTCTCGGTGGTCGACGGCGACAGCGACACGATGCGCGCGGCGGGCCCGGTGTCGCCGATGGGCGGTGGTGTCTTGCGGCAGCCGAGCGCGAGCGCGGCGCACAGCACGAGGAGCGCGAGCGCGAGACGGCGAGTCATCCGCGATCGAGCAGCGAGTACTTGTGCAGCTTCTCGATGAGCGCCGGACGCGACACTCCGAGGCGACGCGCCGTCTCGCTCTGGTTCTTGTTCGCGGCCTCGAACTCGGCGGCGATGATCGATCGCTCGAAGCCCTCGACGCGCGCCCGCAGCGGATGGCTCGGTCCGGGATCGCTCGACAGCGAGAGGCGCGCGCTCGACGGCGTGCCCGAATCGAGCGAGCGCCACAACGCGAGCGTGAGCCGGTCGTCCGCGGTGAGCGCGAGGAGACGCGCGACGGTGTTCTCGAGCTCGCGCACGTTGCCCGGCCACGCGTTCGCCTTGAACGCCTCCACCAGCGACGGTTCCACTTCGACCTGGCCCATGCCGTAGCGATCGGCATAGGTCCGCACGAACGCATGCACGAGGGGCTCGATGTCCTCGGGGCGCTCGCGCAGCGGCGGGACGCGGATGGGAACGACGTTGAGCCGGTAAAATAGGTCTTCCCTGAATCGACCAGCCTTCGCCTCAGCGGCGAGATCGCGGTTCGTCGCCACGACGAGGCGCACGTCGACGTTCTCCGCGCGACCACCGACGGGCTGCACCTCGCCGGACTGGATGACGCGCAGGATCTTCGCCTGCATCGCCAGCGGGAGCTCGCCGATCTCGTCGATGAAGAGCGTGCCCTTGTCGGCCTGCTGGAAGTAACCGAGGCGCGCGGCATGCGCCCCGGTGAACGCGCCCTTCATGTGACCGAACAGCTCGGCCTCGGCGAGCTCGCTCGGAATGGCGGCGGCGTTGAAGCGGATGAGCGGCTTGTCGGCGCGCTTCGAGTGCGCGTGGAGCGTCGCTGCGAGCACGTCCTTGCCGACGCCGCTCTCGCCGGTGAGCAGCACCGTGACGTCCTTCGGCGCGACGCGCGCCACGACGTCGAGCACGCGTCGCAGCGCGGGGCTCTCGGCGACGATGGGCCTTCGCAGCGAAGCCTCGGTACGAAGGCGCGCGTTCTCGAGACGGAGGACGCGCGTCTCGACACCGCGCTTCACGGCGAGGACGAGCTCGTCGGGATCGAACGGCTTCGGGATGTAATCGAAGGCGCCGGCCTTCATCGCGGCGACCGCCACGCGCTCCGAGCCGTGGGCGGTGAGCATCATCACGGGCACGCCGGGGTCCTGCACGCGCAGCGCCGCGAGGACCTTCATGCCGTCGACGTCGGGCATCGCGAGATCGGTCAGGACGACGTCGGCGCCGTGCGCCTCGAAGTCGGCGATGCCCGCTGCCCCGCCGTCAGCGGTGTGCACGTCGAAGCCCGCGTCACCGAGGACCGCCTCGAGCGTGAAACGCATCGCGGACTCGTCGTCGATGACCAGGACCCGGCGCGGCATGGGCGAACTCTACTCCGAAACCCCGAGGCAGCCATCGCCGACGCGAACCAACGCGCCCAACGAGATCAGACGCGCACGCTCACGAGGTGACTTTTTCGGGGGTGTGGCGGGTGACGGCGGCGACGACGGCAGCGCCGGCGGCGGCGACCGATGCGTGACACGGGTTCGGCAGCTTGGCCTTCTTCGACTGGGCCATGAGCGCGCACGCGGGGAGATGAACGGTCGCGGTGGTGCCGCGCCCGCTCGTGCTCTCGAAGCGGAGCGAGCCGCCGTGCTGCTCGATGATGCCGCGAGCGACGGCGATGCCGAGGCCGGAGCCGCCCTCTTTCGTCGTGTAATAAGGCTTCCGGATGCGGTCGAGCACCTCGGGGGCCATGCCCGCGCCACGGTCCATGATGCGCACGACGGCGGCGCCGTCGGAGCAGCTCTTCGCGACCTCGAGCGTCACGGTCGTCCCGCGCGTCGAGGCCTGCATCGCGTTCAGCACGAGGTTGAGGAGCGCCTGACGGAGCTTCTTGTCGTCGGCATTGAGCGAGAGCTCGCGGCTGCCGCGCACCTCGAGGATGACGCCCGCGTCGGCGGCGCGGGTCTCGAGGAGGAGCGACAGCTCGCGCGCGATCTCGTAGGGCTTGGTCGGGCCGACGGTGAGGTCATCGAGGCCGCGCGAGAACGAGAGGAAGCCTTCGACGATCTCCTGGAGGCGCTCCGCCTCGGAGGCGACGATGGTGAGGCGCTCGCGGACCTTCTCGTCCGTGGAGCTGCGCGCGACGTGCGTGGAGAGTCCCTTGATGGCGGCGAGCGGGTTCTTCACCTCGTGGGCGAGGCGCGCTGCGATGCCTTCGAGCGCGCGCGTGCGGCCTTCGCTCTCGTCGCAGAGCTCTTCGCGACGGACCGCGAGCTCGAGAGCGATGCGCTCGTACGCGCCGCTGATGGCGCGACCGATCTTGAAGATGCTGAGCACCGCCATGATCGCGCTCACGAACGAGATCGCGACGTATTCGCTGCTCGCCCAATGGATGTTCGACGCGAGCGGCAGGATCAGCTCGCCGATGGCGGTGTGAGAGCCGAGGGCCATCACGATGAAACCGAGCAAGAAGAAGGCGAGCACTCCGTAGCGCTTGTGGTCGAGGTTCGGGTTCATCGAGTTGATGACCAGGAACGGAACGACGCTGAGGAGGAGCGGGCTCGCGAGGCCGCCGGTGTTCCCTACGCTCACCAGCACGCAGATGCTCGAGGCCATGAACGCGATGACACCGCGCCGGCCGCGCACGCGCTCCGCGATCGACATCGCGAAGAGGCACGTCACGAACGCGGCGATCTGGATCCCGAGACGGACCGGCGGTGCGCCGCGCGCCGCGAGGATCGCGACCACGATGATCTGGAACGGCACCATGAACGTGGTGCGCTTGCGGGACGCCGCGTCCTGCATCTCCTCGAAGACGCGCCGGCGCACCGCTTCGAAGCGTGCGCGCTGACGGTCATTCGCGAGCTCGGCTCCCATGGCGCTTCCCCTAAGCATATCGCGGTCTCCGACTCCCTCTTCCGATGCCGGCCGTGAGAGCGGCGTTTCGAGCGACGTCTCGACGTGAGGCGAGACGCTGTTTGCTGTGGCGGCAGAGGAGGGAGGCACGGCTTGGACCTGAAATATCGCCCAAATCGGCGAGAAATCCAGTGTCGGACTCCCGACAGGTCAGCGCGCTGCGTGGCGACGGCGGCGCGCGGCGAGAACGAGCGCGCCTGCGGTCGCGATTCCGAGCATTCCGAGCGGGCCACCGGACCCACCGGTCGGTCCCGGCGCACCGGGCGTGCCTGCGATGCTGCACCCGGACGTGGTCGTGCTCTGGGGCGTCGGCCCCGCTCCGGGGGTCGGGGGCGTCCCCGGCGTGCTGCCGTCATCGATGACGCAGAGCGAACCCTTGCAGATGTAGCCGTCCTGGCAGGTCGTCGGCGTCACGGTCTCGTCGCACGTGGTCGTGCACGCTTTGCCGGGACCGACGTTCGCGCAGAGCTTGCTCGTGCAGTCTTCGTCGACGTCGCACCCGACCCCGTTGGCGCGCGGGGCCTTCGGAGGCGGCGCGGCGTCGACGCCCGCGTCGACCGGCGGCGGTACGTAGATGGTCCAGTCGGGGACCGGCTTCGGATAGAGCGTCCAGTTGTTGGAGGCCGCGTCGGCGGTCTGGACCACGAGATCTCGGAACATGTCGATCCGCGTGTAGAGCCCGCCTTTGCAGAGCGTCGCCGGCTGACCGGCATCGCCTGCGTTGTCACCGCCGCGCGAGAGGACGCCGAAGGTGAACGGAGCGTTGTCGGTGACGGACTGCGCATCGTAGGCGCTCGAGCCGCTGTCGCCTTCGCACGTCCCGTCGTCGCTGTAGAACTCGTTCGCGTTGAAGTCCGCCGGGCACGGGATGAGCGTGTCGCCGGGGATGCAGAGGATGTCGATGGGCGAGCGAATGCGGCGCGTGCCTGCGGTGAAGCCGGTGGGCCCTGTATTGCCGTAGCCGATCGCGGCGAGCGTGCGATGCGGATGCTTGTAGAAGTCCGTCATCGGGTACTGCACGCCGGGCGTGACGGGCTTTGCTTCGGTCGCCGGAATCACGTCGTCGAGGATCAGCAGCGCGATGTCGTTGCCGCAGATGTGCTTGTCGGTGGGGAGCGAGACGGAGCCAACATGGTGCCAACCCGCGGTGCCCTGCGACATGCTGGGGTTGGTCGTGATGTCCAGCGAGCCGTTGGCGGCGCCGAAGCTCGGGTTCGCGGCGCAGTTGACGATCTTCGGTGACTGGTCGACGCAGTGCCGCGCCGTCACCACCACGTTGGGCAGGATGAGCGCGCCGGAGCAGAACGCCTGGCAGTTTCCTGGCCCGCCGCCGATGCACACGCCGACCGCGTACGGATGCGCGGTCCCATCGGCGGTGCCGCCTTGGATCGCTTGCGACGTCGATGCAGTCGGCACGGATTCGCCAGGCGACGAGTGCGACGGCGACTGCGAGCAGCCGACGACGATGACGACGAAAGAGAACGCCGCGCCCGCGCCGAAATGAGCCAACCGCATGGAGGGCAGAGTGTACGGGCGCGCGGGGCAAGAGCAACCCGAGTCCATGCACCTTCACAACCGCTGCGCGGAATTTGGCCCGATCTGCCGCTTTCTGGCCTCCTTGTCGCTGCCGCGCGGCTTTTCACGCGCGGTTGCCCTCGAGGAGGCGAAACGTGATGAGGACTGCTCTGTCGATTGCGGTTGGTATGGCTCTGGCGCTCGCTGCGCCGGGGGCCTTTGCGCAGGACACCACTGGAACCGCGGGTGCCGGCGGCACGGCGGAAGGCACGCTTCCTCCTCCGAAGGTCGTCACGAAGACCGTCGAGACCACCTCGGTGACGCCGGCGAAGAAGGTGGAAGAGGAAGACCCCACGTCGGACCACGAGAAGGTGGTCGGTCACATCGGTGTCGGTTATCTCGGCTTCACCACGCTTCCGCTCGCGGGCGGCAACGGAATACCGACGACGGTCGCAGCGCCCATCATCGGCGTTCGCTACTGGCTCGCCGAGAAGATCGGTCTCGATCTCGGTGTCGGCTTCGGTCTCACGACCGGCTCGACCGAAGTGGTCGGTGGCGGGCAGACGACGACGACCGATGCGCCCAGCGTCCTCGGTTTGGCGGTGCACGGCGGCGTGCCGCTCGTGTTCGCTCACCAGAAGCACTACAAATTCCTGCTCGTCCCCGAGCTGAACGTCGGCTTCGCGAAGGCGACCTTCACGCCGAACGTCGCCCCCGGTGCGCCTGCGCAGCCGGACGTCAGCCACACGGGCTTCCACCTCGACGTCGGCGCGCGCATCGGCGCCGAGATCCACTTCGGATTCATCGGGATCCCCTCTCTCGCGCTCCAGGCGACGGTGGGCGCGTTCATCCGTCGTGACGCAGTGAAGACGTCGTCCGACCCGAACGGCGGCACCGTGTCCTCGTCGACGGGCGTCACGTCCTTCGGGACGAGCGTTCAGAGCGATCCGTGGGCGCTCTTCGCCAACAACATCTCCGCCATCTACTACCTCCCGTGAACGAGCCCGTCTCGCTCGAGCAGGGCTTAGCGGCTATGATCAAGGTGAGGTCGTCATGAGCACTCGGAACGCCAAGATCGTCGTCATTCTGTCGTTGTTGGGCGCGGCGGCCATCGTCGCGTGTGGCAGCGGCAGCGGGGACGTCATCACGCTCGGCCAACCGTACGAGAACCATCCCGGCGACTTCGCGAAGCCGGGGGTCTCCAATCAGGATCCGCCACCGACGAACACGTTGGCGACGGCCGCCGACGCCGCCGCGACCGGACAGGGCGCCAGCGGCGGAACGAGCGGCACCACGAGCGGCGGCACGAGCGGCAACACGAGCGGCGGCACGAGTGGCGGCACGAGCGGCGCCACGAGCGGCGGCACGAGCGGATCGACGGGCGGCTGCCCGCCGTGCGACGGCAACTTCTCGTGCGACATCACCCTCACCGGAGGGATGACGTCGAGAATGACGGTGCCGCTGCAGACGAAGAACGGCGCCTGCGTTGTGAATTCCACCAGCACGCAGGTCACCTTCGCATGTGGCGGTGCGCTCACGAGCCAGGGGTCGAACGTCGGCACGTGGGCGAACTGCTCGAAGGCGACGACGACCACTCCGCCGGACGCCGGCTAGTCAGGGAGCGAGATCGACGCGGACGTCGGACGGGATGAGCCCCGCCGCACGTCCGCGCGCGAACAGCTCATCGAGCGCCCGCCGCACGTCGGCGGGCGCATCGAGCGTGTCCGCGTTCGCGTACATCGTCAGGTAGCGATCGAGCGAGGCTGCATCGAGCCCGACGTCGGCGCGCGTCTCGGCAGCGAGGAGCGCGCGCGCGACTTCGTCCTTGTGCTCGAGCGCCCAGCGGATCGACGTGCGGCACACGCGCGAGACCTTCTCGACGAGCTCGGCACCGAGGTCGCGACGGATGGCATTGCCTCCGAGCGGCAGCGGAAGTCCGCCGGTCGCGTCGCGCCAGGCCTCTCCGATGTCGACCACCTTCTTCGTGCCTTCGCGCTCGTAGAAGAGTCGACCTTCGTGGATGAGCAGCGCGGCCTCGACCTCGCCCGCGCGCAGCACTTCGAACGACCGCGCGTACGGCGCGATGGGAACGACCACCGGCTCGAATGCGGGAAGCAGCAGCTTCAGCACGAGATACGCGGTGGTGCGGAGACCCGGGACGCCGACCTTCTTGCCGGCGAGCGAAGCGAGCGTGCGTTCCTCGAGCGCGACGACGACGGGACCGTAACCGCGGCCCACCGACATGCCGTGCGGCAAGAGCAGGTAGTCCTTCGCGACGCGCGCGTACTGCGCGATCGAGACGGCGATGACGTCGGCGTTCTCATGCGGCGACGATGCGCTCGCGCTCTCGGCGCGCGTGTTGAGCGTCTCGGTGTCGGCGCGATCGGCGACGAACGTGAGCCCCTCGCTGTCGACCTTGCCGTTCAAGAGCGCCCAGAACATGAAGATGTCGTCGCTGTCCGGCGAGAAGGAGAGCCGGATCGGTCGGCCGTCTTGGTGGGTCGCTGCGTTCGTCACTGGAGCCAGAGCCATGGTGGAGCGGGAATTTGGACCGATCCCAGGGAAATTCAAGCCTCCCGTTCGCCGAAGCGCCGGCTTTTCCCGGGTCGCATTTCTGGTACCGTCGCCGGCCCATGCGCATCGCGGTGCTCGAGAAGGACGGCCGGAGGTCTTGGTACGCGCTCGAGGGCGATCGCGCGCGGCGCTTTGCCTCGTCGCCGTTCGACGGCGGCACCGTCGAGGGTGACCTCGTCGCATGGAGCGACGACGAGCTCCGTGCTCCGGTTCGACCGTCGAAGATCGTGTGCATCGGTCGGAACTACGCGGCGCACGCGAAGGAGATGGGCAACGAGGTCCCCGCCGAGCCGCTCATGTTCTTCAAGCCGCCGTCGTCGATCATCGGACCGCGCGAGACGGTGATCCTCCGCGCCGAGAGCGAGAAGGTGGAGCACGAGGGCGAGCTCGCGGTCGTCATCGGCAAGCGCGCCTCGCGTGTCACGCGCGAAGAGGCGCTCTCCTACGTGCTCGGCTACACGTGCGCGAACGACGTCACCGCGCGCGATCTCCAGAAGAAGGACGGCCAGTGGTCTCGCGCGAAGGGCTTCGACACGTTCTGCCCGATCGGACCGTGGATCGAGACCGACCTCGATCCGTCCGACCTCGCGATCTCGTGCACGGTCGACGGCCAGGTCCGGCAGAACGGGCGCACGTCGCAGATGATGTTCGACGTGCCGGCGCTCGTGGCTTACGTGAGCCGCGCGTTCACGCTGGAGCCCGGCGACGTGATCCTCACGGGAACGCCCGAGGGCGTCGGCCCGCTCGAGCCGGGAAACACGGTCACCGTCGCGATCGAGAAGATCGGCCAGCTCACCGTGAACGTCGCGCCGCCCGCATGAACGCGGCTTCGCGCGTGAACGCGGCTTGGCGCATGAACGTATGAAGCGACTCGCCACGAAGATCGTGATCGTCGCGATCCTGATCGCGATGGCGCTCGTCGGCAACGCCGTGGTGCGAAGGGCGATGCGTGGCGCTCCGGGCGGCGGGCCACCCGCCGACGACATGCCGTGCGGCCCAGGCTTCTTTCGTCGCGGACCGCGCTGCTGTCCGACGCCGGAGCCGCTCGCCAAGCTCGGTGACGGTCTATGCAACGTGGTGGCAGGCGCCATCACGCCGGCCTCCTCGCCGACGTCGCCGCTCGCCTCCTGCCCCGCGCCGCTCGTCGCGACCGAGCGCGGCTGCGACACGCCCGAACGAAGTGTCGTTCGCGTGCCCGCGACGTCGGTGCTCATCGGCCCGTCGGACTGGGAAGCGGAGGGCCGCGTGAAGCCGCGCACCGTGAAAGCAGGTCCGTTCGACATCGATCGCTTCGAGGTCTCGATCGGTCACGTCCGCTGTCCGGCGTGCCCGCCAGACATCGTCACGAGGCTCGCGGGTCGTGACGTCGGGCGCGCGGCTTCGTACGTGTCGCTCGACGAGGCGCGCGTCATCTGCAAAGCGCGCGGCGGACGGCTCCCCACCGAGGACGAGTGGATCGTCGCTGCTGCCGGCGACAAACCGCGCCGCTATCCGTGGGGAGATACCGGTGCGGTGTGCCGTCGTGCGGCATGGGGCCTGACGCGCGGCCCGTGCGCGAACGGGGCCACCGGACCGGATACGGCGGGCGCCCATCCCGACGGCGCGACGCCCCTCGGCATCGAAGATCTCGCGGGAAACGTCGCGGAGTGGGTCGAGACGCCCGTGCCCTGCGACGCCGACGCGGGCCGCTGCCTCGGCGTCGTTCGCGGCGGTTCGTACGACACCGACCTCGCGACCGAGCTGCGTACGTGGGTTCGCCGCGAGGTCCGGACGAGCTCGATGGAGGCGACCATCGGATTCCGCTGCGCGTACGACGTTCCCTCGCCGTAGACTCGCTCCCCCCATGACGTGCGCCGTCTTATCCATCGGCACGGAGCTCACCCGCGGCGAGCTCGTGAACTCGAATTCCGCGTGGCTCTCCGCCGGCCTCACCGATCTCGGCTTCGAGGTCGTGGAGCACGCGGTCGTCGACGACGATCGCGCGCGCATCATCCAGGCGCTCGAGCGTCTCGCGTCGTTCGCGCAGGTCATCGTGTGCACGGGCGGGCTCGGCCCCACCACCGACGATCTCACGACCGCTTCGGTCGCCGCTGCGCTCGGCGTTCCCGTCGTTCGCGACGAAGGCTCGCTCGATCACATCCGCCGTCGCTTCGAGCGACTCGGTCGACCGATGTCCGACTCCAACGCGAAACAGGCCGATTTTCCCGAAGGCGCGAACGTCCTGACGAATCCCATCGGCACCGCGCCCGGCTTCGAGGTGAGCTTCCGCGGCGCGCGCGCGTTCTTCATGCCGGGTGTCCCGCACGAGATGAAGCGCATGTTCGACGAGCAGGTGATCCCGCGCATTCGCGACATCGCCCCCAACGACAGCCACCAGATCCGCCTCCGCACGTTCGGCGTTCCCGAGAGCGTGGTGGGCGAGAAGCTCGCGGGCGTCGAAGAGGACTTCCCGGGCGTGACCATCGGGTACCGCGCGCACTTCCCCGAGATCGAGGTGAAGATCCTCGCGCGCGCGCCGGGTCCCGCATCGCGTCGCCCCGGCGCGCCGGCTCCCGCCGACCCGCAAGCGATCGTCCGCGATCTCGCGGAGCGCGCCGCGCACGAGGTCCGCACGCGTCTCGGCGACATCGTCTACGGCGAGGGCGAGGACACCTTCGCGGGCATCGTCGGTCGCACGCTACGCACGCGCGGCTGGACGCTCGCCATCGCCGAGTCGTGCACGGGCGGTCTCGTCGGTCACATGATCACGAAGGAGCCAGGCGCGAGCGACTACCTCCTGCTCGATGCCGTCACGTACGCGAACTCGGCGAAGCAGTCCGTGCTCGGCGTCGACGAGGACGTGCTGCGCGGCCACGGCGCCGTGAGCCCGGAGTGCGCGTGCCGCATGGCGGAGGGCGCGCGCCGCGTCTCCGGCGCCGACGTCGCGCTGGCCATCACCGGCATCGCGGGTCCGGCGGGCGGCAGCGATGCGAAGCCGGTGGGCCTCGTCTACCTCGCCATCGCGACGGCGAAGGGCACCGAGGTGAAGGAGCGCCAGTTCAAGGGCGATCGCCTCTGGATCCAGACGCTCGCGGCGTACGTCGGCCTGCAAATGGTCCGCGAAGCCTCAGGCCGCTCCGCGTAGTCGGTAGTGGGTAGTCGCGAGCGCGTTACTTCTGCGCAGCGACTTCGTCGGCCCACTTCTTCGCCGTCGCGCAGCTGCTCGTCGACGTCCACGTGGCGTTCGCGACGCGGGCCGGGCCCGTGATCATCACGAGGTCGCGGTCCTTCCGCTGGAAGAGCAGCGGCCCGAGCTCCTTGCGCTCGAAGCAGATCGTCCCTGCATCGGAGATCGCCGGCTTGGTCGCGAGCGTCTTCTTCAAGCCCGGAACGAGCTTCGTGAACGCCCGCTCCGCGAATGCGTCGGCCTTCGGAGACGCTGCGTCGTAACGCGAGTGCACGGCGTAGGCGATCTGATCGCCCTTCGAGAACACCGTCGTGCGGTCGCCGCCCCAGCCTGCCGCCGCCTTGCGTGCCTCCTCGACATCGATCCACTCCGCGAACGAGAGCGCGAAGCCGAGCTCGCCGAACGTGTCCTCGTCGTCCTTCTTCCAGCCCTCGCCGAGCGTCGCCGCCGTGGGCGCGGGAACGGGGAGCGGCCCTTCGTTCGCCTCCCACTTGTCGACGTGGAGGATCTGCTCGGTCGTGGTCGGCGGCCGATCCCACGCGGCGTTCACGGCCTTCCAGTCGCCCTTGCGCCGCAGCGTGTGAACGAAGCCGAGGCCTTCCATGTAGGGTGCAATCAACGTCGAACGGAGGATGTGCGGGACGCTCTGGATGTCGCCCATGTTCATGCCGCTCGCCATCAGCTCGCGGAGCGCGTCGTCCGGGATGTCGAGCGCCGACTTGTCCGGCTTCATCAGGAAGTCGAGCATGAGGCTCGTCGCATCGCCCTCCGCGAGACATGCGAGCGCCATGGCCTCGTCGCCCCGTCCCGGTTTGTAATCGGAGCGCTTCTTGAGATCCCACCTCTGATCTTGCAGCGCGTGCACCAGCTCGTGCGCGAGCGTGGCCTGCGCCTGCGGTCCGTGGAGATCGGCGGCGAGGTACATGGTGCCGTTCTTCGGCTCGTAGAAGCCCTCGAGCTGCGCCTCGAGGAGCTTCATCATCTCGCCGAGGTAATCGAACGTCGGCGGCGCGAAGCCCACGATCTGCAGCAGGAGGCCTTCGCGACGCAGCGCCTCCGGCGGATATTCGCGGAGCGCCTTGTCCTTCACGCGGGCCACGAGCGCATCGCGCTCCAGCTTCACGCCGGGCACGGGCTTGGTGGCGGGGATGCCGCGCATCTCGCTCACGATCGCGAGCGTCTTTGCCACCTGACGCGAATCCTTCGAGGCGAGCGAGCCCTCGGCCGACTGCGCTGGCGACGCTCCGTCGGTCGTCACGGGCACGCCGCCGTCGGTCGCGACGATGGTCTCGGTCGCGACCGGACGATGCACGGGCTGCGGGCTCGAGCACGCGATCGATGCGCAGACCGCGAACGCCGCGAGGGCCGCGAGCCTCACGTTGCACCTCGGAGACCGGCGATCGCCGACGCATACCCCGCGGGCCCGCCGTTGAACACGGCGCTCCCGGCGACGAGCACGCGAGCGCCTGCCGCGATGGCCTCCGGCGCCGTCTCCTTGGTGATGCCGCCGTCGATCTCGAGATCGACGTCGAGTCCGCGCTGATCGATCATGGTGCGGATGGCAGCGACCTTGAGCAGGACGCTGCGGATGAACGACTGCCCGCCGAACCCGGGATTGACGCTCATCACGAGGACTTGGTCGACCACGTCGATCACGTAGCGCAGCGTGTCCTCGTTGGTCGAAGGATTCAGCACGACGCCGGCACGCTTGCCGAGCGACCTGATGTGGCAGAGCGTGCGGTGGAGGTGAATGCACGCCTCGACGTGGATGGTGATGGTGGCCGCGCCGGCCTCCGCGAACGCATCGACGTACCGCTCGGGCTCGACGATCATGAGATGCACGTCGAGCGGCAGCTTCGTGACCTTGTGGAGCGCCTTCACGATGGGCGGCCCGAGCGTGATGTTCGGGACGAAGCGACCATCCATCACGTCGACGTGGAGCCAATCGGCGCCGGCCTTCTCGACGAGCGCGACCTCTTCGCCGAGCCGCGCGAAGTCCGCCGACAGGATGGACGGTGCGACGAGAATGCGGGGCGCGCTCTCGGTAGCGGATGGGCTCATCGGGAATGGCTTACCACACGCGCTTCTTGGAGACCTTGCGCTCGGCGGGCATCTGCGAAAGGCTGCGATCTCATGCAGACGCGCAAGATCACCAAGGCCGACTTCGACCAGATCGTCGAGGTCATCGACCGTTGGTGGGGCGGGCCGATGGCGAACTTCGCCCACCCGATGTTCTTCTACGAGCTGGGCGACAACGCGCTCATCGTCGAGGAGAACAACCAGCTCGTCGGGTTCCTCCTCGGCTTCATCGTCTTCAAGGCGCCGAAGACCGGCTACGTGCACCTCGTCGGCATCCATCCTGACTTCCGCCGCAAGGGCGTGGGCCGCATCCTCTACGAGACGTTCACCGAGCGCTGTCGCACCCTCGGCTGCGAGCGGATGAAGGCCATCACGACGCCCGGCAACGAGGGCTCGCTGAGCTTCCACACCGCGCTCGGTTGGACCGCCTCGGAGCTCGACGACTATGCGGGCCGCGATCGCCGTCGCATCGTGTTCACCAAAGAGCTCGGTCGCCCGACCAACTGACCCGCGACTGAGGGTGCGCGGCCGCGAAAAAGCGCGCTTCGAGGGGCGGTTGTCGCAGCGACGACGTAGGCGCGTGTGCTTCCAATCGACGTCCCACGAGGGTCTCGTGGGTCCTCGATGCACCCGTGAATGCTAGTAAATCGCGTTGCCGATGCTCATCCGCTCGCTTCGCTCTCTGCGCCCCGCGTGCACGATCGCCGTCGTCGCGCCATTCGCGATGATCGTTGCGTGCTCGAGCGCACCGACACGCCAGGGCTTCGTCGACGACGTCCCCGCCGCCGCCAGCACGCCGGCCGAGATGCCTGCGCAGAGCGCTCCGCCGCCGAAGACCACGCAGTCCGGTCCCGACACCACGGGAAGCGACGCGGGTATCGATGGCGCCGACGGCGCCGCCGACACGTGCGTGCGCTCCGCGCCGAGCAACAAGTGCGGGGTCTTCCCCCAGTGTGGATGCACGCTCGCGCAAACGTGCGACGTCCCGGACTCCTCGGGCAACGCGGAGTGCGTCGTCGCCGGCACCGCCAAGATGGGCGCGCCGTGCGTCGCGACGGCGGGCTGCGCGGTCGGGCTCACGTGTCTCTTCGGTATTTGCCACGCGTTCTGCGGGAATCCCGGCAACGCGTGCGGCATCGCGAAGACCGGCAGCTGCGTGCAGATCAAGGACAGCGCGATGGCGGCGGTGCCGAACCTCTCCGTCTGCAACATCGCATGCGATCTCCGTGACGCGAACGCGTGCGGCGGGACCACTGCGGCCGGCAGCGGAGCTTGCGTCCTCGACGCCAACAACGAGACGGATTGCGCGACGGCCGGCACCGCGCCGCTCAACGGAACCTGCGGGGGCGCCGTCGATTGCGGCGCGACGCTCGTGTGTGTCGTGACGGGAAGCGCGACCACGGGGAGCTGCAAGAAGTGGTGTCGCGTCGGGCAGAATGACTGCGGCGGCACCACGGCGTGCGGTGCCTTCGGCACCCCGCTCATGGTCGGCGGCGTCCAGTACGGCGCCTGTCCCTGAGCGCCGCCCGAGCGTTGCTCGGCGCGCCAGTCAGCCTCCTTTACACCGACGTCGTATCGCGCGATGACTTGTTCATGTCGTCGGTGAAGCCCCCGCCCCGAGACCCGCAGCGTGCCCGCTCGGAGCCTCCCGTCACGAACGCGCAGCTCCGTGAGGTCGGCCTCTTCGGTGCGCTCTCCGACGAGTTCCTCGAGCATCTCATCGCGACGCTGGAGGTCCGGCGGCTACTGCCCGGCGACACGGTCTTCAAGGAAGGCGATCCGGCGCGCGAGATGTACGTCGTGCTCGACGGCGAGATCGAGGTCCTCAAGAAGAGCCGCCGCGGTCGCGAGACGCGCGTCGCCATCCTCGGTCCCAACGACTGCTTCGGCGAGATGTCGATCATCGACATGCAGCCGCGCTCCGCCACCGTGCGCACGCTCGGTCCGGCGAAGCTCCTCAAGATCTCGACCGAGGAGATGGACGCGCTCTACCGCCACGACCTCAAGTCGTACACGCTCATCGTGCTGAACATCGCGCGCGATCTCTCGCGGCGCCTTCGCGTCACCGACGGTCTGCTCGCGGACTTCACCGCGACCGTCATCGAGGAGTACGTGCAGACGCCCTCGAGCACGAAGCGCTAGTCGTTACGTTCGAGCTGCCGCGCGCTCAGCCGCCGTCGGCGTCGGCCGCATCGCCGGCGTCGCCACCGTCACCGAGTCCGCCGTCACCGCCGTCGTCGACTGCGCCGTCGGCATCCGCGCTCGGCGTGCCCGCGGCCGCATCGGTGGTGCCCGGCGACTCGGGACCGGTGCCGAACGAGCCGCTGTCGGACCTCGGCGAGGCATCGGAGTCCGTCGCCGCATTCGCGAAGTCGGCGGGCGGCAGCGGCTGAGGATTCAGCGTGCACGCGGCAATTGCCGCTACGGTCGAGAGCGCCGCGAGAAGAACCGCATGACGGCGACGCATCAGCCGTCTCCGCCGTCAGCCGCGTCTCCGCCCTCTGTGCCCGCATCCATCGCGCCGGCATCTGCCGCGGACGGGGGAGGCTGGGTGCCGGTGCCGCCGCCGGACGTGTCTCCGCCGTTGTTCTTGTCGCCCGGCGACTGCGTGGGATCGCCCGTGCTCTCGCCGCCTTGCGGGGGAAGCGGCTGGGGATTGAGCTCGGTCTGGGTCGAGCACGCGACTACGCCGTGGAGCGCGAGAGCGCCCACACCAACGAGCAGCAGCTTCCGGAACGGGCTCATGATCAACGAACCTTGAAAGCATCGCTGATGCCAGGTTGGAAATCCAAGTGATTTGGCGGCCAGGCACACCCGAACCGGGCCCAAACCACGACAAATCACCCGAAATATGGCCGGTTGTTGGCCCAGCTTGGCACACGGCCCGGAGGCGCGCACAATCGCGGCGGATGGAAGACGTCCTCTCGGCGAGCGTCCGCAATGTCGTGAAGCGGATCTGGGATGGCAGCGAGCGCCGCACCGTTCTCGACGACGTCTCGTTCGATCTCGCGCGTGGCGAGCTCGTGGTGGTGCGCGGCCCGAGCGGGAGCGGAAAGACCACGCTGCTCGCCATCGTCGGCGCGATGCTCTCGCCGTCCAGCGGCGAGGTGCATCTCGACGGCGAGCCGACGTCTCGCCTCCGCGAGGGCCATCGCGCGGAGGTCCGCCGCCGGAAGGTGGGGTTCGTCTTCCAGGACCTCCAGCTCGTCGACGGCCTGACGTCGCGCGAGAACGTGCTGCTGCCGCGCGTGCCCGATGGCGTCCGCGCCGAAGACGAGAAGCGCGCCACGGCGCTCCTGGAGCGCTTCGGCCTCGGCCCCGTGGCCAACGTCAACGCGAAGAGCCTCTCCGGCGGAGAGCGGCAACGCGTGGCTCTCGCCCGTGCACTCATCAACGACCCGCCGCTCCTCGTGCTCGACGAGCCGACCGCGCACCTCGATGACGCCCGCGCAGTGTCCATCGCGGCGGAGCTCGCCGCGGTCGCGCGCGACAACCGCGCGGTCCTCGTCGCGACACACGATCCCCGCCTCACTCAGAGCGAGGGCGTCACACGCATCCTCGACCTGATCGCGGGAAAGCTCGGCCCCGCCACCGGCCATCTGCGCGGGAGTAGAGTGGAGGAGCCGGCATGAACCTCCTCGAGCCGTGGGTATTGCTTCGACTCGTCTCCGGCCTCGTCGCCTGCTTGCTCTTCGCGCGCGGCGCGATGACCGCGCAGAAGGTGCTCCGGCATTTCGAGCTCGGACGCGCCACCGAGGGCCAGCTCGCCCTGGAGAAGCAGATCGAGCTGAGCGCGACGTTCGTGCGCATCGGCGCCGTCGTCCAGGTGCTGGCCCTCGTGCTCTCGGTGCTCGGCGCCGATCGCATGAGTCGCGGCGTTCGCGGCGCGATGTGCGCCTACGGCGTCTTCGGCGCCAATGAGTGGGGCTTCCGGTCGCTCGCCGTCACGGGCGGCGTCGCGCTCTTCGCGGGCGTGCTCGCGCAGGTCTACGCGTTCGACGCACGCGTTCGCGCGCTCGACCTGGCGCGGCCGCTCTCCGTGATGACGCTCGCGATGCTGCCGCTCTCGGTCATGGACCTCTCGTGCGCGTTCGAGTTCCTCTCGAAGCTCGATCTCAGCGTCGTCGCATCGTGCTGCTCGGTGCAGCTCGATCCTGTCGCTGCCGGCGGCGAGACGTTCGCGACCGGACCGCGCGTCCTCGTGACGATCCTCGCTGCGATCGGTACGGTGGCGTCGATCGCCGTTGCCTTGCTCGCCGCCCGCTCACCGACGAAGACACGCATCACGCTTGCCGGTGCCGTGACGCTCGTGACCTTGCCCGTCGCCATTGCCGCCACCGTGCTCGAGGTCGCACCGCACGTCTTCGAAGTGCCGCAGCACGTCTGCCCGTTCTGCCTCCTCCGCAGCGACGTGCTCGCGATTGGCTATCCGCTCTACGGCGCGCTGTTCCTCGCCACGACGTGGGCCGTAGGCGCCGGCCTCAGCGCGGTGCTGGCTCGGGGCGCCGCCGCACGTGACGCGCTTGCACCGTTCGCGCGCAGGCTCCTCCGCCGCGGCGCCGTCGCCTGGGCGCTCGCGCTCGCCATCGCCGTCGCTCCGATCGCACGCTTCGCGATCCTGAGCGGCGGCACCTCGCTCTTCCACGGACCGTGATCCGCGAACGCGCACACAAGGACGCGTTCGCACGAGGCCCCACCATGAACCGTCGTGAATTCGTCCTCGTGCTGTCGTCGTCGCTCGCGCTCGCGTCGATGGGCGCACTGCCGGCGTGCAAGAAGACCGAGCGTTGCAAGCACTGCGGGATGAAGATCGATCCCGCCAGCACGTGGCGCACCGATCTCGTCGGCGACGACGGCAAGATCACCCTGTTCGACACGCCGCGCTGCGCGCTCACGTCCTGGCGGTCGGGCGCGACGCCGGCGAAGAGCGTCCGCGTGCAGGAGTACTACGACCAGAAGACGCGCGACGGCAGTGAGGTGCGGTTCGTGATCGGCGGCGACGTGCTCGGGCCGATGGGCGCGGACCTGGTCCCTGTGGATCCCGCGAAGGCCTCCAAATTCATCCAAGATCACGCGGCGGATCGCGCGCTCAGACTCGACGAGGTCACGACGCAGGCGCTCGCATCCATCGGTCCGAAGTGACCCCGATGCGATCACGGGGGCGCTGCGCGGCCGCGGCACTCCTACAGAACGACCGGGCTCGACCGCTCGGAAGCTTGAACATTACACATGCCGGGGTAGGGTGATCGAACCTCCCATGAACGACGCACCCGCGCCCGCGCCTCCAGCTCCCCCCGCGCCCGCCCCTGCGTTGCCTCCACGGATCAGGCGAACGCTCGAGCTCGTCTATGGAGTGGAGGGCGTGACTGCTGCGCGCGTGTGGCACTGGCCCGGCCAGGTGTCGGTCGGCGTTCGCCCCGCGATCATGTCGGCGCAGGCGGAGCTCCTTCGTCGCGTCGAGCACGCCGTCGCCGGCCTCCGCGAGCCCGACGAGACGTGGGACTTCGGCCTGCTCGATAGCGACTAGCCTCACCCCCGCCTCACCCCCGGCCTCACCCCCGGGCACAAACGCAAAAACGCGCGCCGGCGGATGCCAGGCGCGCGTTTCGCGTTTACGACGCGTGAAAGCAGTCGAAGGTCAGTTGCTGACGAAGATCGACTCGATCTCGGTCTTCACGTTCTCTTCGGTCTGCGCGCGAGCGATCGCGATTTCCTTCACGATGAGGCCGCGAGCGGTGTCGAGCATGCGGCGCTCGCCGAACGAGAGCTGCTTGTCGGTCTTCAAACGGTAGAGGTCACGAAGGACCTCGGCCACGTCGTAGATCGAGCCCGTCTTGATCTTGTCCATGAAGCCGCGATACCGGCGGTTCCACGTCTGGTTGTCGAACGCGATGGTGCGCTCTTTGAGGATGTCGAAGATCTCGTTGATCTCCTGATCGTTGATCACGCAGCGGAGCCCAACAGCGCTCGCGTTGGCAACCGGGACCATGATCTTGCGGTCGGTATCCATGATGCGGAGGACGTAGAACTTCTGGCGGCTGCCGCCGATGTCCTTCTCCTCGATCTTGATGACCTCGGCCACACCCTGAGCGGGGTAGACGGCCTTGTCGCCAACCTTGAACGTGACGTCCGATCCAGCCTGCATAGCGTCTCCTTCGTCCGAAACCGTCCTGGGCTCGGTAGGAGCCCGGACCCGCATTCGTTGGTGAGGTCTGAAAAACCGAACCGACGAACCGCTCTCAATCAACAAACGAAATTCTTGATGGGCCCGCGCTCATGCTCTTGCATGAAGACGCACGCGCTCTCTCCCGAGTTCTCGGCTAGCTACGGGGGCGGCTGCGCTCGAGTGCAGCGACCTTTTGGCCTCCCGCGGCCACAACTTCAGGCGGGCGTACTGTAGCTTCCAGACCCCACACTTGTCAAATGGTTTCTGAGAGTGCAGCCATCCAGCGAAGTTGTCAGCCTCCCGCGCGTCATGAAGCGCCGCGCTCAGGCTCGAAACCGCCGATCGTTCCCTTTCCTTCCGGCACGTTGGCGAAATTCGCCCATCGTTGAAGTAGGAGTGTGTAAGGAAAAGGGCGCTCGCGCAACCCGAAATCGCTCTCTCTATAGAGACGCGTTTGCAAGCACGTCCGCGAGGCCCCAGCGCACGCCTCGATCGGACACGACCACCGACGCCGCTCCGACATGACGGAGGAACGCGAGCGCAACGAGACCGCCCGCGATGATCACGTCAGCGCGCTTCGGCTCGAGGCCCGCGATCGTGCGGCGCTCTTCGAGCGGAACACGCGCGAGCATCGCGACCACGCGCTCGAGCTCGGCGAGCGGCACGGTGTGACCGTGCACGCGCGCGCCGTCGTACGTCGCCATGCCGAGGGAGACCGCAGCGAGCGTGGTGATCGTTCCAGCAATGCCGACGACGGGAGCGCCGCGCACCGTTGCAGGCACCGAAGCGAACGCATCGCTGGCCGCGTGCGCGACGGCCTCGCGCTCCGCGTCGGTCGGCGGATCGCTCCGCACGTGACGCTCGGTGAGCCGCACGCTGCCGACGTCGTAGCTGTGCGCGAAGGTGATGGCGCGCGTCGTGCGGTCGCCGTCGACGACCTCCGTACTCCCGCCGCCGATGTCGAAGACGACCACGCGTCCGTCGGGAAGCGAAAGACCGCTCAGCGCACCCGCGAACGTCAGCCGCGCTTCTTCGTCGCCCGAGATGGTGCGCGCGTCGACGCCGAATCGGTTCTTCACGTGGGTGCGGACGGCGTCTCCACCTCCGGCGTCACGCATCGCGCTCGTCCCGACGACGTCGGTCCTCGACACGCCGAGCCGCTCGACGATCTCCGCGTAGCGGTCGAGACACGCGTTGGTGCGCTCGACCGCCTCGGGGGCAAGCTGGCGCGTCTTGTCGACGCCTTGGCCGAGCCGCGTGATGGTCGCGTGCTCCTCGACGGCGACGAGGTGGCCGTCTCGCTTCTCGGCCACGAGGAGGAGCACCGTGTTGGTCCCGATATCGATCGCCGCGACACGCATGGCCGGCACCTCTCACAAAAGCAAAAAGCCCCGCGACATGGTCGCGAGGCCTTTCCCTCTCTTCATCTCACGTGCTCGGCATTCGAGCGCGCCTCACCTCCCCTCTCCCGCTTCGGGAGAGGGGCCGGGGGTGAGGCGGTCAGCGGATGTTGTTCAGATTCAGCATTTCCTCGACGTTTGGCTGCACGACGAGCTCGACGCGGCGGTTCTTCTTCCGGTCGTCGTCGGACTGCTGCGCGAGCGAGCCCGCGACGGGATCCGTCTCGCCGTAGCCTGCCGCCGCCCAGCGCGCCGGGTTCAGACCGCCGCCGCTCGTGAGCTTCGGGTTCTTCGGGTCGGTCGGCTTCGCATCGCCGATCAGGAAGAGGAGCACCTGGCGCGCGCGCGAGAGCGAGAGCAGCCAGTTGTCCTTGAAGGGTCCGCCGGCCGGGTACTTCACGTTGTCGGTGTGACCGGCGACGAGGAAGTAACGGTTCATCAGATCCTTGTCGCCGCGAATGACCTCCGCGACCTGACCGAGGACCTCTTTGCCCTGCGGCTTGAGGTCGTCCTTGCCGGAGTCGAAGAGGATGTCGCCCGGCAGCTGGATCACCAGCCGGTTGTTCCGGGGTACGACCTTGACGCCAATCGCGTTCAGCTTGTCGAGCTTCGAGCGGAGCTCGCGAAACCGCTGCTCGATGACAGCGAGCTGATCGGCGCGCTGCTTGTACTCGGCGAGTGCCTGGGCGAGACGCGCGGCGTCCTCCTTCGACTTCTCGAGACCGAGCCCGGCAGCCTTGAGCTGCTCCTTCATCCGTTCGATCGAGTTCGAAGCCTCGCTGAACTTCGCCTGATCATCCGCGATCTGCGCCTTCGCCGCCTTCAAGTCGGCGGAGAGCTTGTCGATCTCGCGCTGCTTCGCCGCCATCTCCTCGTCGGTGTGTCCGCACCCGCCGAGAGCAAGTGCGATCGTCGCGACGCACAACCAAAGCCACAGCTTCCTCATCGATGTCCTCCTCGTTCGCCGTCGCGACGGTATCGGGGGCGTGAACGAGTCGTCAAGGCAGCCCGTGCTCGATGACGACGACGACGTCCGCAACCACAACCGAGGGTGACGACGAGGTCGATCGCGACCCTCGTCGAGTGAAACGCGGAACGTGATTCGAGATCACTCGCGCGATGCTCGAGACAGCAAAAAAAAATTATTTTTCGCCGTCGCCCACGATCTCCGGGGCCCCATCGACGACTGCCTCTCTTCCCGATTCGTACTCAAACAAGGACTTTCCTTGTTCATCGCGATCGACACGTAAAACCAACGCTCGATCGCATACGCGAAACGATGGTAGCGCGACGATCTCCCCGACGAGGCCCAGGTACCCCCCACCCCCCTACGCGTGCTCAGCCTGAGCGCCCGTCAAGTTTTTTTGTTTGACAGGTAACGTAGGTGACCATATACGTGGTGTACATCACCTCTGCAGGAGGATACTCATATGGCTGCTAAGAAGAAGTCTGCGAAGAAGACCACGAAGACCGCGAAGAAGCCCGCCGCGAAGACGGCGAAGAAGAAGGCGGGCGCAAAGAAGCGCTCTGCCAAGAAGGCTGCAAAAAAGGCCCCAGCTAGACGAGCCGCGCCCAAGGCTGCAAAAACTGGGCGGTCTGCGGCAAAGAAGTCGTCTGGCAAGCGTGGCGCAAGCCGCGCGGCCAAGGCGGCCCCGCCGGCCGGTGTTCCGTCGATGTTGGGCGGTGCTCCGACCTCCAGCGCTGGGCTGGATGCGGGCGAGGAGTAACAACTCCGCCGCAAAACCGTTAGGTTTTGCCGCCTAACTCGATCTACTCCGGTGGTTCGAGTGGGCAATTGGACGAGAGGGCGTACCCCCGAAAGGGGGGCGCCCTCTCGTTCTTTAAGCGTTTGTTTTTCTCGGGTCGCTGCGCTCCCCTCGAAAATTCGCCAACGAGGGATGCCGGCGCTGCAAATGGCTGAGCTCACCCCGCAGCCTTCCCCGCGTGAATGGATGAGGTCGAGGATCGCGGGCGAAGTAGTCGCTGAGGCGGTCGGCCGTTCAGGGGGTGTCGGGCGCACAGCCG
>JAXDMI010000767.1:0-6763 GCA_034666145.1 Myxococcales bacterium
CGTAGCCGTGGCCGTGCCCGTGGCCGTGCCCGGAATCTCGCCTCCGGCCGCGCTCGGTATCCCCGCCGCGATCGGAGGATGCGCTGCCGTCGGTCGCCGGAAGAGCACGACACCGACCGCGATGGCCCCCGCCGCGGCGACGATCGTCACGATCGCGAGCGCCACGATGAGGAGCTTTCGTGACGACGAGTCGTGACGTGCCGCCGTGCTGACCTCGTGCGCGTGGCTCGTCGACACCTCGCGCGCGACGGTGCGCGCGACGGCATCGTCCACCGCGAAATCCGGGCTCGACGCACGAATCGACACGGCAGGAAGCTGGCGCGCGCTCCCGCGTCGCGACATCTGCGCAGCCACCGCGACGCCGAGGCTGTCCGCCGGAGCGAACGGGATGAGCGCCGCCATGAGCTCCGTGACGTTGGCAAAGCGTTCATTGGGCGCGCGCCGCATCGTGCGACGGACGACCGCGCCGAGCTCCGGCGGGATCGCGCAGCGCCGCGCGATGTCCGGCGCGTCCTCCGACACGATGGCCGCCGCGATCTGCGTGGCCGAGCCGACGAACGGCGTCTGCCCGCAGAGCAGCTCGTAGAGGATGACGCCGAGCGACCAGATGTCGGAGCGCGCGTCGACCGTCGCCGCGGAGCGAAGCTGCTCGGGCGACATGTAGAGCGCGGTGCCCATCGTCATGCCGGCGCTCGTGAGCTTCGACTCCTCCTCCATCATCTTGGAGATGCCGAAATCGAGGACCTTCACCATGACGCCGTCGGGATCTTGCGCGAGGAACAGGTTCCCCGGCTTCAGATCGCGGTGGATGATGCCGGCGGCATGCGCCTCGGCGACCGCCGCACACGCCTGGAGGAGGTAATCCACGGCGAGCGGAAAGGGCACGTGGCCGCGCGCCGAGAGCTCGCCGTCGAGATCGTGCCCGGTGAGCAGCTCCATCACGATGTACGGCACGCCGTCCGGCGTGGTCGCGACGTCGGTGACGCGCGTGACGTGCGGGCTCTTCAGGAGCGCCGAGGCGCGAGCCTCGCGCTCGAAGCGATGGATGATGTCGGCCTCGCGGAGCATCTCCGGCGAGAGCATCTTGATGGCGCAGCGCTGCTTCAGCCGCAGGTGCTCGGCCTCGAAGACGACGCCCATGCCGCCGGTGCCGAGGACGCGAATGAGCGCGTACTTCCCGTCGATCGTGTCACCAGGCTGCGGCATACCGCGTGCGGGACCGTTCGGGGGCGTGGGCACGGGTCCGGACCCCATCGACGGCCAGCGTATCAGAAAGAAACGAGCGGGGCGGACACCTGGCCTGGCGCGATGGTCCCGCTGCTTGCATCTTTTTCGGGCTGCGCGACGAGGTACCAAACGGTAACGCCGACGCCGACCGCGAGGACGCCCAGGCCGGTCCAGAACCACCATTTCGTGGTGATCGGCGCGGACCGCTGCAGATCGATGCTGACGTCCTTGGTGCGCCCGGCCTCGACCACGACGGGAACGTGCGAGGGGTCGTGGCGATCGGCGCGAACGTCGAGCGTGTGTGCGCCCGCCGGCAGCGGCACCTCGAGCGGCGGGTTACCACGCTCGATGCCGTCGACCGAGATGCGCGCGTCGAGCGGCGTGGCGCGAACGAGCAGCGTGCCGGACGATGCCTTCGCGAGCACGCTGAGCAAGACGCCCACCACCGGCCCGCCGCCTTCGACGGCGACCCGGGCGCTCTGGCTCTGGAAGCGCTCGGCGGAGAGGCGGACCTCGAGGACCGCGGTGCGCGACGGAACGCTCACGCGCACCACCTTCGGAGCCGTCGAGCAACCCTGGAGCGTGGTCTTGTCGCCGATCGACACCGTCGCGTCGCTGACCTCGGCGCTGCACTGCACACTGAGCGTGCCGACGCGCGAGCGAACGTCGCCGATGAGCTGCTCGAGCTTCGGGACGCGCGCCTTCACCTCGGGCGTCGCCTTGCGCGCGAACTGATCGAGCGCATCGAGCGCGGCGGGATAATCCTCGCGCGCCTGGTGGGCGCGTCCGAGGTTGTAGTAGAGCGTCGCGTCGTCGGGCGCGATGGCGATGGCTGCCGTGTACGCGTCGAGCGCCTCGCCGTAGTTCAGGTCGAGCATCGCCTGATTGCCGCGCTTCTTGAGGTCCTCGACGCGCGCTGAGGGCGCGTCGTCGGCGAACGCCGCGGACGTCACGAGCACGATCGCCAGGGCGAGCATGGAGGCGACGAAGTAGGCGACGACGGCCCGAAGGATCCGCCGCATGCACACGCGCGAGGTCGGTGTTGCCAAGACACCCAGGCTACCATCGGTGACGTGACGGATCGTCCATGATGCGCCGTCGGATCGGGCTCGCGCGAGACGCCGTTGCGTGCCGTCGGATCGCGATCGCTTGCTACGGGCCGACCGAGGTCCGTCTCGACATCTCGACCGACGAGCACGCAGCTCGTCTTCGAGATCAGGAACACGTTGTCGCTCGCGTCGTCGACGGCGCGTGACGCCGCCGGCCCGACGGTCACGACGTCGACGCGCAGTGCGTCTACTTCTGGGCCACGCCCGGCATCGGTGGCCCTGCCACGCTCGACGTCTTCCCCAAGACCGCGCCGTAACCTGCCGCGCCGTAGCCTGTCGCAGGCCCGCGGGTCCGCGACATACTCCCTAGGGAGTACGTCGCCTCTGTATCCGCATGGATTCGACTCGACGGCGGTACAAAGGCGACGGCTTGCGGGAAACCGCAGTGACGTCTGGCCTCGGCGCGGGCCTATGCTTCCCGGGGGTGGGTAAAAAGCCGCAGGAAATGAACGACCTGCCGCGCGATGCGCAGCGAAAGCTTCGCGCCGTCGAAGACGCGCTGGGGCACTACTCGCTGACGAGCGACAACGTGAGCACCGCGCTCGAGGCCCTCCGCGAGCTCGTCGATACCGACAAGGCCGTTCTCTACAACCTCCGGCAGCGGCCGGAGAGCGACGACCTGATGATCGACCGCGAGGTGGTCGTGTCGATGGCACCGGGTCTGTGGCGGAGCGCGTTCGACGAATACCTCGTCGGTCGCGGAGTGATGTGGGGCGTGTACAACCCGATCCGCCCCGAGCCCTCGCAGCGCGATCGCGTTCTCCGCACCGCCGAGGTCGCGGAGCTCACCGACGGGCGCGTATTCGCGACGCGGGAGTACATCTTCCAGCGCATCGGCAGCGCGGGCTCCGACACGATGCGCGCGCTCGTCTGCGACGGCCCGAGCCTTCTTGCGTGGGTCGGCATCGTGCAGCCCGACGCGACGGACGACCGCCAGAGGGACCTCCTCGAACGGCTCCTTCCCGCGTTCCGTAGGCGTCTCGCGTTCGAGCGCCTCGTCGGCGAGGAGGCGGTCGCGAGCCACGCGATGGCGGCTGCGTTCGAGCAGATCGGCGGGCCGGCGTGGCTCCTGTCGCCGGGCGGTCGTATCGCCCACGCGAACAGCGCGGGCGCTGCGCGCTTCGACGCCGATCGCGCGACCACCTCCGCTGCGCTCGCCGCCTGCGCCGCCGGCGTCGTCGAGTCGCGGTTCAAGGTCACGCCGCTTCGCGACGGCGACGGCACGGACCGCGGATCCATCGTCGTCGAGCTCCTCGACGGCACGCCGCGCGCGCTCGCCGGCGCCGCGCGACGCTTCAACCTGACGCCCGCGCAGACCCGCGTCCTCGAGCGCGTCGCGCGCGGCGCCTCGAACGCCGCCATCGCCGCCGAGCTGGGCGTCGCCGAACGCACCGTCGAAGCGCACGTGACGGCCATCCTCGTGAAGGCGCAGGTACCGAGCCGGTCCGCGCTCATCGTGCACATCTACGCCGGCTCGCACCGGCTCTGATCCGGCCGGTTTCTGCGCCTTTGCGCCTCCTTGCGTAACGGTGTAAGCCCGCCCGCAATGAACGAGCGGGCGGACGAGCAGATCGAGCGGCCGGACGGGCGCGTGGAGCTCTCGGAGGACGCTGTCCTCGCGATCTCGAAGGACTCCGCGCTCTTCAACGAAGACCTCGCGCCGACGCAGATCGCGAAGCGCAACTGGGGGACGTACACGTTCGCAGCGCTGTGGATCTCGATGGCGCACTGCATCCCGACGTACCTGCTCGCGTCGGGGCTGATCGCCGCTGGAATGAACTGGTGGCAGGCGCTCATCACCATCCTCGTCGGCAACACCATCGTGCTGCTGCCGATCCTCGCCAACTCGCACCCCGGCACGAAGTACGGCATCCCCTTCCCCGTCTTCGCGCGCGCGAGCTACGGCGTCTTCGGCGCGAACATCCCGGCCGTGATGCGCGCGCTCGTCGCGTGCGGTTGGTTCGGCATCAACTGCTGGATCGGCGGCCAAGCGCTCCAGACCTTCTTCAAGTCGCTGTGGAGCGGCTGGCCGACGCTGCTCGGCCCGATGAGCGATCCCGCGTCGAGCTGGGCGTTCGGTGGTCACTACCCGACCGAGTGGATCAGCTTCGCGCTGTTCTGGGGCCTCAACATCCTCATCGTGTATCGCGGCATGGATCTCGTGCGGCGCTTCGAGAACATCGCTGCGCCGTACGTCCTCGTGATGACAGCGGCGCTCGTGGCATGGGCCATCTGGCGCGCGCACGGTCTCGGCGCGGTCATGCGTGACGAGGGCAAATTCCACTCGTTCGGCGCGTTCTGGCCCGTCTTCGTGCCGAGCGTGACCGCGATGATCGGGTTCTGGTCGACGCTGTCGCTGAACATGCCGGACTTCACGCGCTTCGGTCGCTCGCAGAAGGAGCAAGCGGTCGGTCAGGTGGTGGCGCTGCCGACCACGATGACGCTGTTCGCGCTCATGGGCATCGTGATCACGAGCGCCTCATCGGAGATCTACGGGCGGCCCATCTGGGACCCCGTCGAGCTGGTCGGCCTGTTTCCGTCGCGTCTGCTCGTCGCGATCTCCATGTTCACCATCGTGGTCGCAACGCTCGGCGTGAACATCGCAGCGAACGTCGTCTCGCCCGCCAACGACTTCGCCAACATCAAGCCGGGCAAGATCAGCTTCAAGACGGGAGGCCTCATCACCGGCATCGTCGGCGCGCTGATGCTGCCGTGGAAGCTGATCGCCGATCCCAACGGCTACATCTTCAAGTGGCTGCTCGGCTACTCGGGCGGGCTCGGCTCGATCGCCGGCGTGCTCGTCGCCGACTACTGGTTCATCCGCCGCAAGCGGCTGCGCCTCGCGGATCTCTATCGACGCGACGGCGCGTACAGGTACGGCGGCGCGGGCTTCAACGGCGCGGCCATCGGTGCGACGCTCTTCGGCTGCGCGCTCGCGTGGATCGGTCTCGTGGTGAAGCCGCTCGCCGTCCTCTACGACTACGCGTGGTTCGTCGGAGCCGGCGGTGCGGCCGCGCTCTACGCGCTCCTCATGCTTCCCGAGCGGAAGCGCCAAGAAGAGGCGGCGGCTACTTCATCGACGCTTTGAGCTGCGCGGCCGCGAGCTGCTGCTCGGGCGTGATCGCGCGCTTGCGCGGCGACTCCGGCGCGCCTGACGCGGCCGACGCGGTCACGGACGCCGTGAGCGCAGGCGCGGGAGTCGGTGCGCTCGACGTCGTCGCGGTGTCGCTGCGGCCGAGGCCGAAGCTACCGTCCGGCAGCGCCGGGCCCATCGAGGGCGCGCGCGGACCGGTCGAGCGAACGCTGGGCGCGACCGCCGGAGGCGCAGCGACGGGCGGCGTGCTGCCTGGCTGACGGCGCGGCGCCGTGAACGCGGGCGACTTGATCGCGACGCCGTCGTCATCGCCGAAGTGAACGATGGCCGGCGGAAGCGCGGGCGCGCCAAGCTTGGGTGACGCAGGCGGCGCGGGCGGCGCGGGTGAAGCCGGTGCGGTGACTGCGAGCGCGGGAAGTACGGGCGCAGCCTGCGGAGGCGCGACGGCTGCTGCGGGTGCTTGGAGCGCTTCGAGCGCGGCGGCCGGCGTGGACAGGAAGCGCGTCGCGCCGAGCGCACCGAGGGCGCCGAGCGCGGCCGCCGCGACCATCCATATGGCGCGCGGACGCTCGCGCACGACGATGACGGTGGGCTCGTGCCGCTGGCTCATCGGCAGGCTGACGGGCGCCACCGAGCCGGCTGCGCCGTTCGATGCAGAGGACGCCGCCGCTGCGGCGACGACCGCGACGTACGACGAAGGCGCAGCCGCCGGCACCGCCACGGCGAGCCCGGGGCTCGAGCGACGAACGAACGCGGCCGGAGGCGACGAATCGCGCACGCCGGGCGCGTCGTTGTAGCCACGGAACGGAACGCTGCTCGCGTGCGACGTGCGCAGGAACGGAGGCGCGCTCACCGACGGCAAACGCGTGATCGAAGATGGCGGCGACGACGGAGACACCGTCGTCGACATCGATGGCGGAGGCGCGCTCGGGAGCTTGGGCGAGCTCAGGTCGGCCGCATCACGCGACGTCTCGGCCGCGATCGACGCAAGGCACTGACCGGCGACATCTTCTTCGACGTCCTCGTCGAGGATGCGACGCGACACGGGAAGGATGGTGCGCGAACGCGACGCGCGCTGCACGGTCTTGGCCTGATCGGCATCGCGCGGGCTCGCCGCGACGACGTTGGAGGCGCGGGAGCGTGGGTCTGCGGACGAGAGGCGGAATTCGAGAGAAAGAGGAGGCGCGCCAGGCCCGAAGGACTGCGCCGGCGGTTGCGTCCCGGGTGCGAGGTCGACGAGCTCCACGAGCTCGAAGTCGTCGTCGCCGAGCTCCACCTCGTCGCTCTGGTTCTTCCTCTTCGGAAACGGCAGCTAATCTCCCCAGCTCCCTCT
>JAXDMI010000768.1:0-5130 GCA_034666145.1 Myxococcales bacterium
CGCGACCAGTGGCAAGAGGCCGACCTATCCCCCCAGGGATAGTTGTGACATGAGAGGGCAAAGCTGGCGAGTGGACGTACGCCCGAGGGGGGTTGACGGATCGTAGCCCTTGATCTTTCGACGCGAGATTTAATCCGGTTCAGCTCATAAACGGCCGAGCCGGTGGTACTTTTCAGCCCCTTCCATGCGCCTTCGCGTCACGCCGCTCCTTTTTGCCTTTAGTGCCGTCGTCGCCAACGCCGCCTGCGGCGACGACCACGGCCCCACCCCTCACGTCGTGATTCACGGGGGGCCGGCCTCCGTGAACGTGACCCTCGAGCCGTTCACGATCGTCATCTACGATGCGAACGGCGCGGAGGTTCTCCGCACGCTCGGCGGCGGTGGGCCGGATGCGTACGGCGGCCCCGGCGCGACGCGTGACATAGGCGTCGACAACGTGAAGGTCATTCCCGGCTGGGACGGCTTCGTCGTCCAGGATGGCAACTGGTCGCATCCGTCCGCCGCCACGCTCGTGTCGCGCGACGACACGAGCGCTTCGTTCGCGCTCGCCGGCGACAGCGGCTCGATGGTCGTCGACGTCTCGGTCGCGGGCGCGAAGGTGAGCATCAAGACCGCGGTGCACGACGGCGCGCCGGTCTGGAACAAGACGACGATCGGCTTCAAGCTCCGTCCCGACGAGCACTTCTTCGGCCTCGGCGAGCGCTTCGCGAGCGTCGATCATCGCGGCATCTCGATGTACTCGTGGGCGGAGGAAGGCGCGCTCGGCGCCGGCGAAGACGCGCCGCGCAGCGACACGAACCCGTATCCCAACGGGCCGTCGATGACGTATTTCCCGGTGCCGTTCTTCATCTCGAGCGCCGGCTACGCGATGCACCTCGCGACGACGTATCGAACGGAGACGCACTTCGGCAGCGAGCGAGACGACGCATGGCGCGTCGCCGTGAACGACGTGAAGCTCGAGACCGTCATCTACGTCCACGACGATCCGCTCGCCTCGCTCGATGATTTCACGCGCGACACGGGTCGGCCGATGGTCCCCGCGACGTGGGTCTTCGGACCGCGCCGCATCGTCGAGCGCGGCAACATGGCGCTCGGCATGCCGGAGCAGACCGCGCTGCGCGTGAAGAAGATCCCGACCACCGCCGTCGACGACAACGTCCACTTCTTGCCGGCGCGCTCCGAGCTCGGTCAGGAGACGGAGATCGCGCAATGGACGAAGGACCTCCACGCGCAGGGCTTCAAGGTGCTCGACTACAACAATCCGTACGTCTCGACGTCGCTACCGGGCGGCGCCGAAGACCTCGCGTACGGGAAGGCGCACGGGCTCTTCGCGATGACGCCGGAAGGCGCGATCGGCGAGACGTTCTTCATCTCGGGCCAGTCGCAGACGCTCGCCACCATCGATCTCACGAAGCCCGAAGGCGTCGCGTGGTTCCAGGACCTGCTCCGGCGGTCGATCAGGCTCGGCTACGACGGCTGGATGCACGACTTCGGCGAGTACGTCCGCCGTCCGTGGAAGTTCGGTGACGGGCGCAACGGCGAGGCCGTGCACAACGAGTTCCCGGTGCTCTCCGCGAAGGCCGCGCACGACCTCATGGTGAAGGAGAAGCCGGACGACTTCCTCTTCTACGTACGCTCCGGCTACACGGGCACGCAGCAGTACGTGCCCGGCGTGTGGAGCGGCGATCCCGAGGCGACGTTCGACGAGACGCAGGGCCTCATCGCGAACCTCCGCGCCGGTCTGAACCTCGGCATGAGCGGCGTGCCGCTCTGGGGCAGCGACATTTCGGGCTTCAAGTGCATCACCGACGCCGCGAACGACAAGGAGGTCTACCTCCGTTGGGCGGAGGTCGGCGCGATGTCACCGCTGATGATGGACGAGACCGCCTGCTCGAACCCGATCGCGGGTCGCCGCGAGAAGTGGAAGCTCTGGAACGATCAGGAGACGATCGACATCTACGCCGCCCAGGCGCGCCTCCACACGCGGCTCGCTCCGTACTTCGAGGTGATGGCGCGCGAGGCCAACGCGACGGGCATCCCGATCATGCGGCACCCGTTCCTCTACCATCCGAAGGAGCCCGAGGCCTGGGCGACCGAGGCGTCGTTCTACCTCGGACCGTCGCTGTTCGCGGCGCCGGTCGTGCGTCGCGGGCAGACGACGCGTGACACCTGGTTGCCGCCCGGCAAGTGGACCGACCTCGCGGACTACGTGGTCTACGACGGCGGCCAGCACGTGACGATTCCGGCGCCGCTCGCGAAGCTGCCGCTCCTCGTGAAGGACGGCGGCATCGTCCCGATGCTCGACGCGTCGATCGACACCCTCGCGCCCGCGACCGATCCCACGGTCGTCACGAAGGAGAAGGTCGCCGATCGCCTCGATGTGATCGTGGCGCTTTCGTCGGGAAAATCCGCGCAAATTACGCTCGCCGACGGCACGAAGCTCACGGCGCAACGGAGCGCGGGGGCCGCCGCGCAGAGCGGCTATGCCGCAGTCCCCGTCGAGCAGGTCGCGATGTGCGACGGCAAGACCGCCGACCTCGGCTGCCTCTTCACGAGCGAGGAGGGCATGGTCTCGCGCCTCCGCATCACGACGCCGCTCACCGCGACGAGCGACGTCTCGCAGGACGACGTGGTGCTCTCGGCGCACGGTCCGTCGGCGCGCCGCGTTCGCTGGGACGTGCTGCGGCTGCACTGAATCGGCGTACGATGGCGGCATGAACGCCGGGATGAAGGTAGGGGTCGCCGTGGGCATGGTCGCGGCGGTGGGGATGTCCGCGTGCGATGGACGCGAGGCGGTCGCGCCCACGCCGCCCGTCACGAGCGCGCTCGCGCCGCCGCTGAACACCGTGCCGGTGGCGAGCTCGGAGACCGGCGACGGCGGAGGAGGAGCAATGGCGCCCACGAGCAATGCATCCACGTTCGCCGACGACGTCGCGTTCCTCTCCAAGTACGGCCCGGTGCACGTGCTCGAGGCGAAGGGGACGGGCGGTGGCGCGCGGGTCGCGCTCTCCGCGAAGTACCAGGGACGCGTGATGACGAGCGCCGTCGAGCAGAACGGCACGAGCTTCGGCTGGATCAATCGCGACTTCATCGCCGCGGGGAAGACCGGCACGCAGTTCGACAACTACGGCGGTGAGGACCGCTTCTGGCTCGGCCCCGAGGGCGGCCAATTCGGCCTGTATTTCCCGCCTGGAAAGGCCTTCGCGTTCGACACGTGGCAAGTGCCCTCCGCGATGCAAGAGGGCGCGTGGGACATGCCGGAGGCGACGCCGGCGCGCGCCGTCTTCAAGAAGACCATGACCGTCACGAACTGGTCGGGCACCGCGTTCACGATCGAGATCGAGCGCACCGTTCGTCTCGTCGACGTGCCCGCCGCCGACGGCGTGCGCTCGGTCGCGTTCGAGACCGTCAACAAGATCACCAACAAGGGCAAGGACGCGTGGAAGCGCGAGACCGGCCTGCCGTCGATCTGGATCCTCGCGATGTTCGCGCCGTCACCGGACGCGCACGTCATCGTGCCGTTCGAGAGCGGTCCTGCGACGAAGGGCACGACCATCGTCAACGACGCGTACTTCGGCAAGGTGGCGTCCGAGCGCCTCGTCGTGCACGAGGAGAAGGGCTTCCTGGTGTTCACCGCCGACGGCAAGGAGCGCGGCAAGATCGGCGTCGGTCCGGCGCGTGCGAAGCCCATGCTCGGAAGCTACAGCGCGCGCGCGAAGCTCCTCACCGTCGTGCAGTACGACAAAGCGAAGTCGAACGCGGCCTACGTCAACAGCATGTGGGAGCAGCAGAAGGCGCCGTACGCAGGCGACGTCGTCAACAGCTACAACGACGGCTCACCCGGTCCCGGCAAGCCGCCGCTCGGTGGGTTCTACGAGATCGAATCGAGCTCGCCGGGCGCGGAGCTCGCGCCGGGACAATCGCTCGTGCACACGCATCGCACGTTCCACATGGTCGGTGAGGCTGCGGGCCTCGAGCCGCTCGCGAAGAAGATGCTGGGCGTCTCGCTCGCCGACGTCACACCCGCGCGGTAGAGCCGGGCTTGGCCGGCTTCGCGGGCGCGGGGGCGTGGGTCTTGACCGCCTTCGCCGGCTTCGCGCTCGGCTTCGTGTTCGGCTTGGCCTTCGCTTTCGCCTTCGGGTGCGGCTGCGCCTTCGCGTTGGCATTGGCGTTCGGATGCGGCTTGGCCTTCGCGCGCGGCTTCGCGGCGGGCGGCGGCGCGGCGCTCGGCATGGGCTTCGATTCCTGCGCGAGCACCTGCGCGGTCGACGCTCCCTGCTTCGGCGCATCGGCACGTGCCTCCGCCGCGATCGTCAGGACGGCGATCATCGCCGCGCCGCTCGCGAGGAGCGAGAGCGCGGTCGTCATACGTCGCGCCAGCTGTCGTACGAGGGTTGTCGGCATCGGGATGCTCGATTGCTCAGCAACCGCGATGCCGTCGTGGCGATAGCCGCTATCTGCGCGGGTTGACGTGGCTGTCGGCGAGCCCCGGTCGAAAGACCCGAGGGCAGGTCGCATCGATAGCGGACTCGAGTCCGCTATCAGCCTTCGGTGCCGGGCTGCTGCGGGCGCTCGCCGGGAAGGCCGCGCGCATCGCGCTCGAGGGACTCGATGCTGCGGATGCGCACCGAGCGAGCCTCGTCGGCGATGAGCCAGATGCCGTCGACGTCCATGGTGACGGAGATGACGTCGTGCTCGGCGTTCTCGAGCATGATCCGCGTCGGCGGCTCGCTCGTCCACGGCCACGCGATGATCGTCCACTTCTCCTTCGACGCCTCGAGGTCGGCAGCCGCGGACGTGTCGCGGAAACGGCGGACGCCCTCACGCCCCTCGCTCTTCATACGCTTCTCGTCAGGCCATGCGATCATGAAAGCTCCTCCAGAGTCAGTCCCTGCAGGCGCACCATCGCACGATGCGGTCCCGGGGTCACGCCGAGCGCAGGAGCCGGTCGCTTTCGCGGTCGCGGCGCCGCGCCGCCACGGCTCGTCCCATGGCTGCCTCGTCCACGAGGCGAACCATCGCGCTGAAGGTCTTGTCCCAGGAGGTCCGCGCGAGGAGCCCGTCGCCGGCGATGGTCCGCAGCGCGGTGACGACGGGATCGCGCGTCCCGGCGAGCGCCCCATCGACGGC
>JAXDMI010000769.1:0-7192 GCA_034666145.1 Myxococcales bacterium
CGCCGAGGGCGCCGGCGAAGCCAAGGGCGGGCTCGGGCGCGGGCGCGGGCGCGGGCTCGCATCGCGGGAGCGCGATACCGGCTGGCGTGCGCCGCGCGGTCTTCGAGCGCGACGGCGAGCAGTGCACGTTCATCGACGAGGCAGGCGAGCGCTGTCCGCAACGCGGCCACTTGGAGCTGGATCATATCGAGGCGAGAGCGCTGGGCGGCACCAACGCGGCGTCGAACCTGCGCGTCCGCTGCCGCGCACATAACCGCCTCGCGGCCGAGGAGGTATTCGGCAAGGCGCACGTCGCGGAGCGGATCGACTTTCGGCAACGCAAGTCACGCGCTGTCGCGCCTCCGCCTCCGCCTTCGCCTTCGCCGCAAGTCATCGAGCTCGCGCTGCGCGGGCTGCACAACATGGGGTTCAGCAAATCCGACGCGCGTCGAGCGGTGGATCACGTCTCGCAGCGTCGCGTCGCGAACGGCGACGAGCTCGACGTGCAGGACCTTCTGCGCGGAGCGATCGCGGCCCTGACGTGACTCGCCGCTTCATCCCATCAACGAAAGTCATAGCCGGGGATTCTTCCGGCGGCAGGCAAGACCGCATGCTCCATGCCCGGCGAGGCGTGGTGCGCATCCATCCGCCGCGCTCGAGCTCGATGAACGTCGGAGGCGTGGCGCCGAAGAGCGCTGGATACCCGCCGGCGGGCATCGGTTCACGACGCGGTAGTAGGAGCTGAAAGCCACGCGTGGCGAGGAGTGCCAACCCACGACGAAGTCCGCGCGTGATCGAAGTCACAACCTCGGTGCCGCGGTACTAGCCTCGGCGGCGCGAGCGCGATGTCCCATCACGCTAGGCCAAGTAGCCGAACTGGCCCCAGAGAAGCCGCCAGATCAGTGCCGGAGGAGGGAGCCGAATTCGCGCAAAACGCCTGCAAAATAGGCGATTCCACGACGGCTGGTGACGCCGTTGCAACGGTCCGAAATGCATCGCAACGGCTCGCGCGTCTACGTGCACCGCGCCTCTACGCGCTGCCACCTGGCATCGGGCACGCGATCGTCGGCGACGCCTTGGGGAGCTAGCGTCGTTCGGGCGGTTTCAGCTCGAAAGAAGTCTTCTCTGTCTTCACCACGATGCCGTAGCTGCGCGGTGATGACGTCGAGCGTCCGAAACCCTACGAACGCGACGCCGATACAGCCACCGACGACGAGGGGCACACGCCAGACTCCGGCATCGCCTTCCAGATGGCGCACAAGAATCCCCGGAAGGCCACGGTTCGATGGCAACCTCGTCCCGGCTTTGACCAGGAGAATGAAACGACGGCCGTAGAGGGCCATCGCCGCCCCAATCTCGATCAGAACGTTCGGGTTCAGGACGACCACCGAGGTACGGGTGGCGTCGAGCAGAGTCTGCTCGTCGTCGACGTGGATGCCGCCCCGCGCTCGAACGCATGAAGGAAGGGAAGGCCCGCGGTGACCTCGTCGTGCCGCAGCTCGGTGCGTTCGGCGAGGACCATCTTGCGCAACAGTTCCGCAAGCACCTGTTGCTCGCCGACGTCGATCGCGCGGAGCTGCACGAGACGACGCGGACGCACGTGCAAGCAAACTACCGATCGAGCCGCGACTCGGGGATCACCTGGCTTGCGATCTCGGGGCTCAACAGTGACAAGATCATGAGCCGCGCCGGCCGCGCCCGCCACGACGGCCGTTGCCGGCGTCCCTCGCTATCGGCAATCTTACTCTAATTCAGCCACTTCAGTGCCGGAGGAGGGAGTCGAACCCCCGACCTAGCGCGTATGAAACGCCCGCTCTAACCAACTGAGCTACTCCGGCAGGAGGGCGCGCACTATATCCAAACGCGCTGGGCTGGCAAGCGCGTATGGAGACTCAGGATTCGCGGCGGCGGCGACGGCGCGCTACGGCCATTGCCAGCGCGCCGAGGGCCATCGCCGCGCCGGCGCCGCTCGCGCGGCCCGAAGGGGTCGTGCGGCAGCCGCAGCCGCCCGCATCGAATTTGTCCTGGCTCGGGAGCACCGGATCGCTGCAGTCGATCGGGACGCTCGCGCGCTGCGCTCGGCCTTGCTCGAGCTTCGTGGCGTAGTTGCCGGTGTTCGCGTTGTCGTGGTGGAACGACTCCCACTCGACCGGGCCCGTGGCCTTGCCGAGCGTGTGCCACGCGAAGAGCCAACCGTCGCGCGTGCCCGTCACGACCTCGAGGCCCTTCTGCGCATCGCCGTCGACGTCGCCGACCGCGGCCGCCGCCGCGATCCATCCGTTCGTGAACTTCGGGAAGCCCGTTGCTTCACGACCGCACGCGTCCACCGCGTGCAGGAAGTAGCCGCCCGTGCCCGTGATCGCTTCGGGGTAGTCGTCGCCGCTCACGTCGGCGATCGCATGGTTGACGAGGAACGTGTAGTCCTCGATCACCACCGGCGATCCCGGCAGCATCTTGCCCGTCTTGCCGCTCCAGAACGCGAGGAGCTGCTGACCCGGCTCGCCGCGATGACCGCCGCCCGAGAGCTCGCCCGCGAGCGTCAGCGAACCACCCGACGCGACGACGTCGGGTACGCCGTCTTGATCCATGTCGCCGATCGACGGATGACTGAAGAGCGGGAACATGACGTCCGACCTCGCCTTCGTCTTCTCGCCGATGATGCTCGTCGCCTCGAAGCCGTTGTCGACGGCGCCTGCTTGATCGATGCGCGGGGGAAGGCGATTCGGCGGATCGTTGAGCCCGACCTGCGCGCCGGGGTCGGCCTTCACGACCAGGGGCCGGGAGCCGTTGCCCTGCACGAGCACGTCGGCGACGCCGTCACCGTCGAAGTCTGCAGCGGCCTGCGACGACACGATGCCCTCGGCCACGACCGGGAAGAGCCTGAGGCTCGTCACCGTGAACGGCCAGTTCCGCAGATACGGACCACCCGGCGCCGCGTTTCCGCGACCGTCGACCGCGAATGCCTGACCGGCTGCGCCGCCGCCGCCGACCTGCTGGTTCGAGCCGGACATGATCTCCGGGATCCCGTCGCCGTTGAGATCGGCGACCGTCGGCGTCGACATGATGCGGCTCGGGCCGGGTGACGTCGTCGACTTCGCCACCAGCGCGACGGGGAAGCCGTCGAGCACCGTCGCATCGGCCTTGAAGACCCAGATGTTGCCGTCGAACGCGCCGATCACGATCTCGGGACGACCGTCCTTGTTCATGTCGATCAGCACCGGCGCGCCGTACGTGCCGCGTGCGAAGTCGTGGCCCGTGTCCATGCACGGCTTCGGCGCCGGCTTCGTTGGATCGAGCGGACACGACGGCACGAGCGGCAACCGCTTCGGCCACCCCGGCAGATCCTGGCCCGTCGAGCTCACCGCGTAGATGGTGCCCGGCCACGTCGCGAAGACCATCTCCACTTTGCCGTCGCCGTCGAGGTCGCCGATGGCCGGCGCCGAAACGATCGCCTCGCGCGCGAGATCGGGATCGACGCCGCCGTTGATGCCGGCCTTGTACGCGGGACCCGAGAGGTAGCTCGGGATGGTCGGCTCGCTCGACAGATCGGTGTTGAGGCCGTCGATGCGCCGCGTGCGATACGGGAAGCCCGGCACCTCGGCAGGTGAGCCGCTGCGCATCGTGAAGACATGGACCGCGCCGGACGAGTCGGGCGCGACGATCTCGCGGATGCCGTCGCCGTCGATGTCGGCGAGCTTCGGGCTCGCCTCGACCGACGCATGGAGGTTCATCGGGAAGCCGGGGAGGAGATCGCGATCGACACCGTTCTTCTCGTTCGTGATCGATACGACGCGGCGCGCTTCACCACGCACGTCGCCGTTGTCGTAGTGCGCGACGGCCTGCACGCGGATCGAGATGGTGCGCGCGTTCTCGCCGAGCGGCGAATCGGGATCGGGCACGTGCGTGGTGTCGATCTCGCGCGGATCGAGCTGCGCCAGGGGGTTGACGCCACCGGTGATCGTCGCGCCGGGCACGTTCGAGAGCGGCGGAACGATGTCCTTGTAGTCTGCATCATCCGGCTGGACGCCGGCTGCCCACTGCACCTTCAGGTCGTAGGCCTTCGCGCGCGCGGCCGCGACACGGCCATTGATGGTGATGGGACCGTTCGTGCGATCGGCCTGGATCGGCGCGAACCACTCCGGCGAGACGATGTCGACCTCCGGCGGGATCAGCTTGTCCTTGATCGACTGCATCATGCGCGCGGCGTTGGCGCGCCCGTAACCGAACCGCTGATCGAAGCCGGGATGCGAGAAGAAGAACGCGGAATCGGGGCCGCGCGACTCGGGGACGTCGATGTCGTCGGCGTTGAACTTGAAGAGCTGCATCGCCTCCTCGGCGCTCAGCGTGATGCCCTCGTTCGCGGCCATCGAGAACATGAGGCCGGCGATGCCGGAGCTCCGTCCCGTCGCCTCGCTCGAGCAGCTCGTGGCGCTGATGCTGAGCGAGAGGTGACCGCCGTAGTTCGAGCACGTATCGAACGCGACGAACGTCGTCGCCTGGTCGGTGTTCTGCTGGTCGTAACGGATCGAGTGCACCGTCATGACGTGGTTCGACGTCGCCGGCGCGTTGTGATGGCGCGAGTTCTCGTCGGCCATGCTCGCCATGACGATGGCGCCCTTCGTGTACGCGTAGTCGATGGCGGCTGCTGCGAACGCCGTGCGATTGATGGTGCCGAGCGCCTCTTGCACGACCTTCACGCCCTGGTCGGCGCCGTAGATGACGGCCTTGGCGAAGTCGTTCGAGTCGGCGATGAAGCTGTTGCCGACGCGGAGCGGGATGAAGCGGCACTTGGGGCAGACGCCCGGCTCGCCGTCCATGTTGTTCGCCTCGGCGCTGCTGTCGACGGCCTCGCCGGTGCCGTGTCCGTAGCGCGTGTCGTCGTACGGGTCGTTGTCGTTCTTGAAGAAGTCCCAGCCTGCGATGTCGTCCGTGTAGCCGTTTGCGTCGTCGTCGACGCCGTCCGAGAACATCGCGATGAGGTCACCGGGATCGAGGATGCAGTTGCGGTTGACGTCGCCCTTGATGCGGTCGGCGCCCATCATGGTGCGATTGCCGTCGCTGAAGCACTTCTCGCCCGTGACCACCGGCGCGATGCGCGGGTCGTCGCGGTAGTCGGACACGTCGAACACGCCGTCTGCGTTGCAGTCGTAGCCCGCGAGCGCGCCGGCGCCGCCGCAGTCTGCGCCCATCGCGGTCTGCGGGCGCTTCGTGCCCTTCAGCTCGACGGCATTGAGGGCGACCTTGTTGACGAGGTCCTTGTTGTCCCACTGGATGCCGGAGTCGATGATCGCGATGTGCACGTCGTCGCGACCGATCGTGTACGTCCACGCCTTGTCGATGCTCATGCCGGCGGCGCCGAGCTTCACGTCGGCCGCGTTGAGCGGATCTCCCGTGTTCCGCGCCGGGAAATACGAGAGGTAGTTCCAGCGCTCGTTGTAGTCGTTCGGCCAGTTGGCCTTGTCGTTCATGTCCGCGACGGGCGCGGGCGGCCACGCGGCGCGAGCCTCGTGGGTGCGGATCGCGAAGACCGCGCACGTGACGAAAGAGAAGAGGGCACAGGCACGAAGGAAGGGCGACCGCATGGCGCGCGCAGGCTAGCACGCGACGCCTCCCGGATGCGCCGGGACCCCCCCGCTCAGAGACGTGGATGCGACGCGGCGGAGCGGGGATTCGGCTCAGAACGCGTAGCGGAGACCGACCGAGGGCGCGGCCATGACGAGGAACGCGCCGGCGAGGGTCTGACGGCCGAAGGTCGCGAGGCCGTCGCCGCGCTGGTTCGGCGGACCCGCCACCACCGCTTGCACGTCGCTCCAGGCCGGGCGCTCGATGGCGGTGAGGAACATGAGCTCGAGCCCGACGCTCGCCTCGAGCCTCGGCGCGAGGTAGCCGCCGACGCGGACCTCGGGCACCGCATAGAGGTAGACGGCACGCGAGGACTCCGAGAGGCCGACTCCGTAGGGCGCTCCGGCGGTGGTCGTGAAGCTGCCCGTGCGGTTGTCGCCGGCGCTGCCGAAGAACGCGCCGGCGCCGAGGCGAACCGTGACGAGCGGGAACACGTCGCCGAAGCGATAACCGACCGAGGGCCCGACGCGGATGCCGCGCAGGTAGAGGTCGTCGTCCGTGATGCCGCTCTGCGCAGCGAGGCCTCTCGGTGTGAGATCGGTCTTCCGCGACGACGTGCCGGCCGAGATCGCGAGGTAGCCGGCGTCGAGGCCGACCGTGACGCGCGATGAGAACTGATAACCGCCGCGCAGCGTTGCGCCGAAGAGCACCGGAACGCGTGCGGAGCAGGAATCCGTGCATGATGCACGCACGTCGCCACCGAAGGCGAGGCCGATGCCGGACCCGACGTCGATCTCCACGGTGAAGCGGCCCGGGTTCGACGCGCGGAACGCCCCGCTCGATACGTCGCGCTCGAGCGAGACGGCGACGCTCGTGCGCTCGCCTTTGACGAGCACGGCCTCGCGCGCCTGGGAGTGGAAGCCTTCGGCAGCGAGCTCGATGCGATGCGCTTCCGAGGTCGGTCGCGACACGCGAGACGTTCCCCGCGTGCGCCTGCAGCCCGGCGATCAAGGCGTCGCGGATCCGCGCGTCGTCCTCGGACGGCTCGTCGATCGCGTCCGGCTCGGAGGTCTCGTCGGGCGAGGATTGCGACCGTCGGGACGAGCGCGGCGACCGGAGCGAGTCCGGCGCGTTGGCCAGGCGAAGGACGCCGTCGCTCGTGAGGAGCACGCCGACGCGCAGCGCCTGCTCGAGCTCCCGCACGTTGAGCGGCCAATCATGACGCGACATGGCGCGCGCGAGGTCGAGCGCGACGGTGACGTGGGCGGAACGTTCGCCGCCGCGCGCAGGAGGTCGGACACGAGCAGCCCCAGGTCGCATGCGCGCTCCCGCAGGGGTGCCAATCGATGCGTGTATCCTGCAACACGCGCGTACAGATCGCTGCGAAATCCGCCGGCCTCGAGCGCGTCGACGGGGCGGTGAGTGGCGGCGACGACGCGCAGGTCGACGCGGACCGGCAGGGTGGCGCCCACCGGCGTCACCTCGCGCTCCTGGAGGAGCCGCAAGAGCGCGACCTGTGACGGCGCGCGCATGTCCCCGATCTCGTCGAGGAAGAGCGTGCCGCGATCGGAGGCGCGAACGAGCCCGACCTCGTCGCGCGCCGCGCCGGAGAACGCGCCCTTCACGTGTCCGAAGAGCTGGCTCTCGAGCA
>JAXDMI010000770.1:0-3916 GCA_034666145.1 Myxococcales bacterium
AAGACGACGTGCGCCGCCGCTGCTGCGACGCGCGCGGCCGTCGAGGGGCAGCGTGTCCTCGTGGTGTCCACCGATCCCGCGCACTCGCTCGGTGACGCGCTCGACGCGAAGCTCGGGCTCGCACCGGTGCGTGTGGCTGTGCCCGGCGCGGCGCGCGGTGGGGCGCTCTGGGCGGTGCAGCTCGACGCCGATCGTGCTCTGCATCGCTGGCTGCGCGAGCGTGAGGACGCCTTCAAGACCATCGCTGAGCGCGGCACGTATCTCGACGACGAGGACGTCGATCGGCTGTTCTCGCTGTCGCTGCCGGGCGTCGACGAGCTGGTCGGGCTCCTCGAGCTGGCGCGTCTTGCGCGCGGACGCGATTACGACCACGTGGTCGTCGACACTGCGCCGACGGGCCACACGTTGCGGCTGCTGGAGATGCCGGAGACGCTGCGTCGCTTCGCGCAGGTGCTCGACGACATGCATGCAAAGCATCGCTTCCTCGCGTCGAGCCTGGGCGGCTCGTGGCGCGGCGATTTCGCCGACGATGCGATCGCGAGCGTGGAGCGCGATGCCGACGACCTGCGGGCGATGCTGACCGACGCGCTGCACACGTCGTTCACGTGGGTGACGCTGCCGGAGGCGCTGCCGCTCGCCGAGTCGGAGGACGGCGTGCGCGCGATCGAGGCGCTCGGCGTGAGCGTGCCGAAGATCGTGGTCAATCGCGTCTGGCCGGCACCCGAGGCGAAGCATCCGTGTGCATATTGCACGCATCGCGTCGCGCTCGAAGGCGCCCAGCTCGGGCGGATCGACAGACTGTTCGCGAGGAAGGAGCGGATCGTCGTGCCTGCGGCGGTGAGCGAGCCGCGCGGCGTGAGCGCGCTGCTCGGGGTGGCGCGATCGGTGAAGGAGAGGAAGACGAACGAACGGGGAGGCGCAGAGACCCGAGGCGCAGAGGCTCGAGGCGCAGAGCTTGGATGGGCTGCCGAACGCGGTGCAAGGGCGAGCGACTCTCTGGGCCTCATGGGATTGCCCGGCGGGGTGCGGCTCGTGTTGGTCGGCGGGAAGGGCGGGGTCGGGAAGACGTCGGTGGCTTGTGCGATGGCGATGGGGATCGCCGAGGCGGCGAAGAAGAAGCGCGTGTTGGTGTTGTCGACGGACCCCGCGCATTCGGTTGGGGATGCGATGAGCGTGTCGATGGGGGACGAGGAGACGGCGGTGCCCGGGGCGCCGCGGAATCTGACGTTTCGGGAGCTCGATGCCGGGAAGGCATTCGAGGCGGAGAAGAAGCGGTATCGGAGGGCGATCGACGAGCTCTTCGCCTCGATCTTTCGGGGGAAGATGGACGCGAGCTTCGATCGGCAGGTGCTCGAGGACCTGCTCGACCTCGCGCCGCCCGGTCTCGACGAGCTCTTCGCGATCCTCTCCATCGTCGACGCGCTCCTGCCCACGAAAGGAGCACGCGGGAAGCGCGCGGCCTATGACGTCGTGGTCGTCGACACGGCGCCGACCGGGCACACGTTGCGGCTCCTCGAGCTGCCGGCATCCGCGCTGGAGTGGGTGCACGCGATCATGAGCGTGCTCCTCAAGTATCGACACGTCGTCGGGCTCGGGGACCTGGCGGGCGATCTCACCGCGCTCGCGAAGCAGCTTCGCGCGCTCATCGATCTCTTGCGCGATCGCGAGCGCACCGCGTTCGTCGCGGTGGCCAGGCCGGCCGCGCTGCCTCGGCTCGAGACCGAGCGTCTGCTCTTGAAGCTGCGCGCGATGCACGTGCCGGTCGCGTCGGTGGTCGTCAATGCGGTGACGGCGCCGAGCTGTCCGCGATGCGACGCGGCGGCCGCGCTCGAGGCTCCCGAGATCGCGCGGCTCGATGCGATCGCGCGTCGAGCACGCGCGCGGATCGTGCACGCGCCCGCGGTTTACCCGCCGCCGCGCGGCGCTGCTGCGCTTCGCGCGTGGTGCGCGTCGTGGGCGACGCGCGCTATGCTGGGCGGCCGGAAACGATGAGCCCCACTCCCAAGACTCGCGCGAAGACCTCCGCGAAGAGCGCGAGCGCGACGTATGTGTACTGCGTCGTGAAGGGCGATGCGAAGCGCGCCGTCGCCGGCGCCAAGCGGGGCAAACGCGGCGAAGGGCTCGAGGCGGCAGGCGCGCCGCGGACCATCGACGTCGGCGACGGCTATCACGTCGTCGTCTCGGATGTCCCGCTGTCGCTCTACTCCGCCGAGGCCATCGAAGCGAAGCTGCACGACCTCGAATGGGTCGGCGCAGCGGCCTCGGCGCACGAGACGGTCGTGGAGAGCGCCGGGGCGAGCGGCACCGTCGTTCCGATGAAGCTGTTCACGATCTTCTCGTCCGACGACCGCGCCGCGGATCACGTTCGCAAGATGAAGAAGAGCCTCGACAAGGTGGTCGCGAAGATCTCCGGCTGCGAGGAGTGGGGCTTGCGCATCCTCTTCGACGAGGCCGGCGCCGCGAAGGCCAAGGAGAAGCTCGCCGCGAAGAGGCCGAAGGCGCCGGTCAGCGGCACGAGCTTCTTGCTCCGGAAGAAGGCCACCGAGGAGACGCGGCGCCGCCTCACCTCGGAAGCGAAGCACGAGGTCGACGACCTCTTCGTGCGTCTCGAGAAGACCGCGAAGCGCGCGGTGCGCAGGCCGCCGCCCAATCGCGCGCTGGCCGGGCAAGTGCTCCTCGACGCCGTGTTCCTCGTCCCCGAGAAGCGCACGAAGCAGTTCAAGACCACGGTCGCCACGCATGCGAAGGAGCTCGCCGACCAGGGCTACCACGTGACGCTGAGCGGACCGTGGCCTGCCTACAGCTTCATCGGGGGAGACGAGGAAGCGCGATGAGGAAGCGGCGCGGCAGCCGTGACGATGCTCGCAGGGACCACGACGTCCTCGAAGGGCACGACGCGTCGCTGCTCGACATCCTCGACAACGTGCTGACGAAGGGCGTCGTCGTGACGGGGGATCTCGTGCTCGGCGTCGCCGACGTCGACCTCGTCTACCTGCGTGTGTCGGCGATCCTGTGCGCGGCGGATCGCGTGCTCGGTCCGCGTGCGCGGACCAAGGCGAACGCGGCACGCGCACGCCGGAGCATCGCGCCACGCTCGATCGCGGGGAAAATAGGGCGTTGAGCGGGTCTCTCGCCGTTGGCCTCTATCTCTACGCCATCGTCGGTGCACGACCGCGCGCTGCGATGGGCGTGGGGATCGCGGGTGGCGCGCTCAGCGTCGTGCGCGCCGGTGGAGCGCATGTCGTCGTCGAGCACGCCGCTGCCCCCGAGCCCACGGCGAAGAACCTGCGCGCGCACGACCGCATCGTGAAGCGCATCGCGGCAGCGACGCCGTCCGTGCTTCCGTTTCGCTTCGGCTCGATGGTCACCGACGGCAAGGCGCTGCGCGCGCTGCTCGAGCCGGTGACCGCGGCCATCGGCAAGGCGCTCGAGCTCGTCGAGGGATGCGTGCAGTATACACTTCGCGTGTACGGTGACGCCGCCAGCGCGGACGCAGGCAATGCGCCTGCGAAGACGAGAGTCGGGCCAGGCACGCAATGGCTCGACCTTCGGCTGCGAGCGAGGCGCGTGCCGGAGATCGCACCCGTCACCGAGGCGACGTCGACGCTCGTTCGCGCCGCGCGCGCGCAGCGTCATGATCGGCCGCCGCTGGTGGCGAGCGTCTATCACCTGGTGGCGCGTGCCGACGCCAAGCGCTATCGCGCGGCGCTGGCGCGGGCGACGCGCGACCTGTCGGACGTCGAGGTGCGGACGAGCGGCCCGTGGCCCCCCTACGCATTCGCGGAGCTGCCATGACGCGCGCGGTGGCGAAGAAGAAGGCGCCCGCGAAGAAGAAGGCACCCTCGAAGAAGAAGGCACCCCCGAAGAAGACCGGGCGGAACGTCGCCGCGCTCCGCGTAGGCGAGATCAACGCGCT
>JAXDMI010000771.1:0-2710 GCA_034666145.1 Myxococcales bacterium
TGCTGTGCGAATCGAAGCCGGCATCGGAGTCGAAGAAGCGACGCGCGCTCGTCGATCTCTCGTACGCCAGCGTCGCCGATGACCTCTTCGGGCTCGGGCTTCATCGCGGCGTGCTCTTCGAGGCGCTCTTCGCCGCGGTGGCACGCGAGAAGGCGATCGCGGTACGCACGGGCGTCGAGATCGTCGATCTCGCTCGGGCGGGGTCGACGCGCGGTCGCGCCAGCTGGTTCGTCGACGCTCGAGGACACCGCCACGGCCCACACGAGCTCGTCGTCGTCGCAGACGGCGCGCGGTCGCAGCTGCGCGACGACACGGGCACGAGCAAGAGCATCGCGCCGTATCCGTGGGGCGCGCTGTGGTTCGTCGGGAAGGACACGCGCGATCCCGATTCGGCGCGCGCTCACACGCTCCATCAAGTCGTGGACGGCAACCAGCGCTTCCTCGGCATGCTGCCCACGGGCCACGGTCCGGGCAAGGCGCTCGGGCCTCGGCTCGTGAGCCTCTTCTGGAGCATCCGCTGCGATCGCGTCGATGCGTGGCGCGCGCGCGGCCTCGATGCGTGGAAGGACGAGCTCTCGGAGCTCGCACCCGAGTCGGTGCCCGTGCTCGACCAGATCGACGACATCGATCAGGTGCTCTTCGCCTCGTATCACGACGTCGTCATGCATCGCTGGTCGACGCGCAACGTCGTCTATCTCGGCGACGCAGCGCATGCGACGAGCCCTCAGCTGGGGCAGGGCTGCAACCTCGCGCTGTGGGATGCGATGGTCCTCGCCGACGTGCTCGCGGCGGAGGAGAAGGACCTCGCGCTCGCGCTCGATCGCTACTCGCGGCTACGCGCCGATCACCTGGCGTTCTACCAATTCTCGACGCGCATGCTCACCCCTTTTTTCCAGGGCGATCAAGCGTGGCTTGGCGCGCTGCGCGACCTGACGATGCCGCTCATGGCGCGCTTCCCGATCACGAACCGCATCATGACGCTGACGATGTTCGGTGTCGTCGACGGCTTCGGCGGTCGCATGCTGCAGCTGCGGCTGCCGCGGCGCGACGATCCGGCCCTCGCTTCGTTGCCGCGCGCTCGCTAGTTGCCGCGCGCTCGCTAGTTGCCGCCGCCGCCACCGCCGCCACCGGGAGGCGTCTGGCGGCAGATCTTCACGCCGAACTGCGTCGGCTGGCAGGTGCCGACCTTGCACTCCGCGTCCGACCCACAGAGCTGGATCGTACCCGCGCCGGGATTCGCCGCGCACGAGGTCTCGCAGGTCGACGTCGTCGGACCGCCGGCGCCGCCGCCCGCACCCACGTCGAGGCAGCACACCTTGCCGGCGCCGCAGCTCGCGGCGCTCGTGCACGTGAGCGCGGCGTTGCCGTTGCACGAACCGCTCGCGACGCACGTCGCCGAACCGGCGCCTCCAGCACCTCCGGACACGCAGCACTCCTGCGTGCCGGCCGTGCACGTCGATGCTCCGCACGCGATGGTCGCGCCGCCGGGCGGCGTCGTCGTGGGCATCGCCGTCGGGGTGGACGTCGGCGCCGAGGTCGGCGCCGCGGTCGCGCTGGAAGGCGGCGTCGTCGTCGACCCGCTGCCCGTGCCTTTGCTTCCGCCGCCCCCTCCTGGCGCAGCCGGATCGGTCGGGCTCGTCGTGGTCGTCGAGGAGTTGCCGATGGTGCTGCCGTCCGTCGAGCCACCGCAGGCCACGGCGGCGAGGATGCCGGCAAGGGATGCGGCAAAGAGAGGCGCAAGCGCGGCGTTGCGGGGGAGCGAGGTCTTCATCGGGGGAACCAACGGGTAGCGCCGGCGCGACACGGCGGCGCGTCTCGACCACGTCCCGTGCCGGCAGGCCTATTTTGTACGGGCTTCGTCGGGTTCGGCGCACCTTCGGCATCTTGTGATCGAGCCGAAACAAGGAGGAAACACCACCTGCGCTTCGATCGCGCCCACGCATGAACGCCGTCAACGCCGGTGATACCGCATGGCTCCTCGTGAGCGCCGCGCTGGTCCTCCTCATGACCCCAGCGCTCGCCCTCTTCTACGGAGGCATGGTCCGCAAGAAGAACGTCCTCTCGACGATCATGCACTCGCTCAGCGCGATCCCGCTCGTGACGATGGTCTGGGTCCTCTACGGCTACTCGCTCGCGTTCGGGCCTTCGCACTACGGGCTCATCGGTTCGTTCTCGTTCATCGGGCTACGTGGTCTCGATACCGCAGCGCACGGCACGGTGCCGTCACTCGCCTTCGTCGCGTTCCAGATGATGTTCGCCATCATCACGCCCGCGCTGATCTCCGGCGCCTTCGCGGAGCGCATGAAGTTCTCGGCGTACGTGGTGTTCGTCCTCGCGTGGTCGACGTTCGTCTACGTGCCCGTCGCGCACTGGGTCTGGGCCGACGACGGCTGGCTCCTCAAGATGGGCGCCCTCGACTTCGCGGGCGGCACGGTCGTGCACCTCACGGCCGGCGGCTCGGCGCTCGTCTGTGCGCTCATGGTCGGCAAGCGCCTCAAGTATCCGCAGGAGCGGCCGCTGCCCCACAACCTCACGATGACGCTCACGGGCGCGGGTGTCCTCTGGTTCGGGTGGTTCGGATTCAACGCCGGCAGTGCGCTCTCGAGCGGCTGGCTCGCGTCGCTCGCGTTCATGACCACGCATCTCGGCGCAGCTGGCGGCGCGCTCGGCTGGGTGGTGGTGGAATGGAAGCATCGCGGCAAGCCCACCG
>JAXDMI010000772.1:0-15663 GCA_034666145.1 Myxococcales bacterium
CCTAGTCATGAAAACGCGGGATTTACGGCAAATCCGCGAAGCCTCGTCGGATCTGTGAACGGCGCGTCACGTGCCGTCGCCATGGCGCGTCGTGGTCGCGGGCCGATCCAACCAAGCGGAATCCAACGAAGCAGAACTTCGGTATGCTCCCGCCCATGGCCGCCACCACAGTCGTCGTCGAAACGGATCTCGGGACCATCGAAATCGCCCTCGACGAGGAGCGCGCGCCGAAGAGCGTCGCGAACTTCCTCGCGTACGTCGACGCGAAGCACTACGACGGCACCATCTTCCACCGCGTGATCCCCGGCTTCATGGCGCAGGGCGGGGGCTACGACGCGAAGTACGAGAAGCGCGCGGTCCAGGAGCCCGTCGAGAACGAGGCCGACAAGACGCGGAAGAACACGCGCGGCACCGTCGCGATGGCGCGCACGAGCGATCCGCACTCCGCGACCGCGCAGTTCTTCGTCAACGTCGCGGACAACGGCTTCCTCGATCACACCGCGAAGACGAGCAGCGGCTGGGGCTACACGGTCATCGGCGAGGTCACGTCCGGCATGGACGTGGCCGAGAAGATGGTCGCCGTGCAGACCGGCGCGCAGGGTCCGTTCGCGAAGGACGCTCCGCTGACGCCGATCGCCATCAAGTCCGCGCGTCGCAAGTAGCGTCATGCGCGCGGTGTTCGGCGCGGTCGTCGTTGCGCTGCTGGCGCTCGCGGCGTGTACGCCGTTGCCGAGGCGCGTCCTCCGAGCTGCCGCCCCGCCGCCCGTCGTTCGCGAGATCGTCCCGGCGGTATCGAACGCCGATGCCGGCGCGCCGGCCGTGGTCGCTGCCGAGGGCGAGGCCGTCGTCGATACACGGTACGCCGCCGTCGATGCAGCGGTGCTCGCGGCGATCGAAGCCGGCAAGATGCCGGGCTGCGTCGTCGTCGTAGGACGTCACGACGAGGTGCTCCTGCGGCGAGCGTATGGGTCGCGCGCGCTCGTGCCCGAGCGCGTTCCGATGACGCTCGACACGGTGTTCGATCTCGCGTCGCTCACGAAGCCGCTCGCGACGTCGACGAGCATCATGATCCTCGCGGAGCGCGGGAAGATCGATCTCCATGCGCCGGCGTCGCGTTACCTGCCGGAGCTCGCACGGCTGCCGGCATTCACGATCGAGCAGCTGCTGACGCACACGAGCGGGCTGCCGGCGGCGACGCCCATCTCGGACTACGCGCTCGCGACGCTCGACGATCACAGCGCCACGATGAAGAAGCTCGGCGAGAGCCTCGAAGGCAAGCTGAAGACGCTGCCGGGCGAGCGGTTCCTCTACTCGGACGTGGGGTTCATCGTCCTCGAGGAGATCGTGCGACGGCGTGCGGGTCGGAGCCTCGCGACGTTCGCGAAGGAGGAGATCTTCATGCCGCTCGGCATGGTCGACACGGGCTACCTGCCCGAGCCGGCGCTGCGCGAGCGCGCGGCACCGACCGAGCAGCGCGACGGTCACTTCATGCAGGGCGACGTCCACGATCCGCGCGCATGGGCGATGGGCGGCGTGGCCGGACATGCCGGCGTGTTCTCCACCGCCGATGATCTCGCGCGTTATGCGCGCGCGATGCTGGGGAAGGGCACGCTCGACGGTAAGCGGATCGTCAGCGAGAAGACGTGGGGCGACTGGACGGCGCGTCGTGACACGTCGAGCGGTGGTCGCGCGCTGGGATGGGACAAGGACAGTCGCTTCGCTTCGCATCGGAGCACGCTGCTGTCGCCGCGCGCGTTCGGTCACGGTGGCTTCACGGGCACGGTGCTGTGGATCGACCCAGGAAAAGACCTGTATGTCGTGTTCCTCTCGAACCGGGTGCATCCGGACGGCAAGGGCGCGGTGAATCCGCTCGTCGCGGAGCTCGCGACGCTCGCCATCGATGCGAGCGAGACGAAGACGGGCATCGACGTGCTGCGCGCCGAGTCGTTCGAGCGCTTGAAAGGGGCGCATGTCGGGCTGGTCACGAACGCGAGCGCCCGCGCGAAGGACGGCACGAGCACGCTCGATCTGCTGCGCGCGGCGTCACCGTCGACGCTGACGCTATCGGCGATCTTCTCGCCCGAGCACGGCATCCAGGGCGTCGCCGAGGGCAAGATCGCCGACGGCACGTATCACGGCGTGCCCGTCTACAGCTTGTACGGCGATCGCGCGTCGCCGACGGGAACGACGCTCGACGGGATCGACACGCTGGTCTTCGATCTCCAGGACGCAGGCGCGCGCTTCTACACCTATGCCTCGACGATGAAGCTCGCGATGAAGGTCGCCGCCGAGCGGGGCTTGCGCTTCGTGGTGCTGGATCGTCCGAATCCGATCGGCGGCGCGGAGGTGGCGGGGCCGGTGCTGGCGGCGGCGCAAGACGGCACGGGGCAGGGGGGCGGGGGGCAGCCAACGTCGTTCGTGAATCATCATGCGTTGCCGGTGCGGCACGGCATGACGATGGGCGAGCTGGCGCGGCTCTTTGCGGACGACGGCCAGCTCGACCTGCGTCTCGACGTGGTGCGTATGCAGGGCTGGGAGCGACGTCAGTATTTCGATCATACGGGGCTGACGTGGACGAGCCCGTCACCGAACCTGCGCTCGGTCGACGAGGTAGTGCTGTACCCGGCGGTGGGCCTGCTCGAGTCGACGAATTTGTCGGTGGGTCGAGGCACGGACACGCCGTTCGAGGTGCTGGGCGCGCCGTTCATCGACGGCGAAGCCTTGGCGAGGAACGTGAAGGGGCGAGGCATTCCGGGTCTCGTGGTCGAGGAGGTGACGTTCACGCCGACAGCGAACCCGCATCGAGGCAAGGTGTGTCATGGGTTGCGGCTTCGCGTGACGGAGCGCGCGAAGTTCGAGCCGGTGCGAGCAGCGGTGACGATCGCGCTGGCGCTGCAGGAGCTCCATCCGACGGACTGGGACGTGGACCACGTCGACCGCATGCTCCAGAGCAAGTCGGCGCTCGATGCCATCAAGGCGGGCAAGAGCGCGGACGCAGTGGTGGCGACCTGGTCGACGGGCCTGGCGGCGTTCGTGAAGAAGCGAGAGAAGTTCTTGCTGTACTGAGCGGCGGCCGGCTCCGGCGCCGGTCACTGCTGCAGCGAGGCCTTCAGATCGCGGCGGAGGCGGAGGCCGTCGCGCAGCGTCCATCCGCCGCCCGCGAAGAAGATGACGAGCGCCAGGCCAAGGCCCGGCGTCGGCGAGCCGCCATGGGTGAACGCCGCGATCGTCAGGCCAACGCCCGCACACAACGCGAGGCTGCCCGTGATGATGCGCTTCGTCGCGATCATCTTCGCGATCGAGCGATCGACTGTGCGCGGCATCCTCACGGGGCTGGATCTAGCACAGCGGGCGCCGACTGCGCAGCAGCCGGCGGATCCGCTTCCGTGGCCGTGGCCGTGGCCGTCGCGGTCGCAGACGTCGTCGGATCGGCCGCCTGCGCCACGCCCGCATCCACGGATCCGAGCTCCCTCTCCCTCTCCGGATCAGGAACCACGCCTCCGGCGTCGTGCGGATGCGGCGGCCGCTGCGGCGCAAGCGGCGGCGTCAGCGGCAAGGCCTCCGTTCGCACGCGGTCGAAGAACGTCAGCGCCATCTCCACATCCCACTCCGGCAGCGCATGCGTGCCCTCACGGATCACCATCGCGTGCGGCCACGTCTCGCGCGTGAGATCCGCATCGAGATGCAGGACCTCCGGGCTCGACGGATCGTCATCGGCATCGATCAACAACATCGGAGGCTTCGAACGCACCGGCGTCATCGGGGCCACCGGGCCCGCATGCGCGACCGTCACCGCATCGAGCGGCAAGAGCCCGCGCGACGCGATCAGCGACGCGAAGTACCCACCGTTCGAGAAGCCCAGCAGCACGCGACGCGCCGGTCGCGCTCGACGCTCCGCCTCCGCGAGCGCCGCACCCCAGCTCGCGACGAACGCCTCACCGTCGGTCGCGTTGCGCTCGTTGCTCGGCCAGCACCACCAGGTGGCAAGCGTCGGATCCGTGCATTGTCCCTGCTTTCCGCGCAGCGTCAGCACCGAGTAGCCACGCGCCGTCCCGAGGCGCGCCACGCGAGCCTGCCGCTCCATCTCCTCGGCTTCGGTCTCCGGCGCGTAGCGTCCATGCAGGTACACGAGCAGCGCTGCCGGCTTGCCCGCCGGCGCCGGCGCGAGCGCGAAGCAACCACCGCCTGCGATCGGCTCGAGGCCTGCGGCACACCAATTCACGAGCGCGCCCTGCGGACCGCCCGGCTCTCCCGCCACGGCCCAGCGTCCGAGATTGCGGGACCGCCCGTAGAGCAGAACGCCCGCGCTCACCGCGAGCACGCCCAGCGCCACCGCCACGTAGAACCGCACGGCATGGGCATGAGCAGCGCGAGACATGCTCGCTTCGTAGCTCAGCTCGCGACGCGCAGCACGCCGCACGCGCGCCGCGATCGCGTGTCACTGCGGAGCTCGCATCGCTCGGCCGCGCGCGCCATGCTTCTCGCGTGCCCGTTCGCACGAAGCGCTGGAACGACCCGCAAGAACGCGACGACGGCTATCGTCTCCTCATCTGTCGCTATCGCCCCCGCGGCGTCTCCAGGTCGGACGAGACCTGGGACGCATGGTGCAAAGCCCTTGGACCGAGCGAGGAGCTCCACGCCGCCGCGTACGGCAAGACCGGGCCCGCGCTCGAATTCGCCGAGTACGAGCGCCGCTTCCTCGAAGAGATGAAGGCCCAGCGCTACTGGATCGAAGGCTTCGCCGCGCACCTCCGCAAAGGTGACACCATCACGCTCCTCTGCTCCTCCGCGTGCGTCGATCCCGCGCGTTGCCATCGCACCATCGTGAAGCGGCTCCTCGAAGACGCCGCCGCGCCCGTGGTCGCATCACCACCGCCCTCGAAGAACGACAAGGTGGTCCGGCGCAGAGTCCTTTGATGCGCGCGTCGGGCAGCCTATCCTCGTTGCGTGGGTGATTCGCAACGCGATCGGCGCGCCCGCCGGGGTGGCCGTCTTCCGTTTGCCGTCGTCGCGCTGCTCGTCGCGAGCTCCGCGGCGGTGAGCTTCGCCGTCGCGTGCGGTTTCGACGTCGTCGCCAGCGGGCCGCCGGCCGCCGGCGCCCACGATCCGAGTGACGGCGCCGCCGCGGCCATCGAGGACGCCGCCGCGTTCGACGGCGACGCGACGCAGGCCGTGAGCTGCGTCGCGCCTCGCGCGATGTGCGGAGCGCTCTGCACGGACCTCACCGCCGATCCTGCGAGCTGCGGCGCGTGCGGGAACGCCTGCGCGCCCGGCCAGACGTGCAGCGACGGCACGTGTGACGTCCTCTGCGTCGGCGAAACGCTGCGCTGCCACGGCACGTGCGTCGACCCGACGTCCGATCCCGCGAACTGCGGTGCGTGCGACATGGTCTGCCCCCACGACCAGGGCCTATGCGTCGCGAGCGCGTGCAAGAAAGACTGCGCGATGGGCCAGATCGAGTGCCGTCCCGACGGCGGCGCCGGTGGCGACGCCGGGGTCGCGTACTGCGCGACGACGGCCACCGATCGCAACAACTGCGGAGCGTGCGGTCACGTCTGCACCACGAACCAGAGCTGCGTCGCCGGCGCGTGCAAGGATCTGTGCGTCGGCCCCGCTCGCGTCGGCGACGTCTTCTCGCCGACCATGGTGGGCTGCGTCGATCGCCGGCAGTGGAGCGACCGCGCGAAGACGTGTCCGCCGGGCAGCACCGTCTGCACCGCCGCGCAATGGAACGCGCGACCCGGCGCGAAGAAGCCGTCGTTCAACTATTGGACAGACGACTACCTGCAATGGCTCGGCAACGGCCCCGGCCAGTGCGTCGCCGTCACCAACGGCAACGGCGGCGCCTGCTCCGGCTTCCCGATGCACGTCTGCGCTGCGCCCACCGACGCGGTGGGCAACACGTGCAACTGGACGCACTGCGGCTACGTCACGCTGAACCCGGACCAGTACTACGGCGGCTGCACCGGCGACTATTACGCCGGCGCGCTCTGCTGCACGCCGCCCTGAGCGGCCTGCACGCGCTGCACGGCCTGCACGTTCTGCACGCTCAGCATCTCGCCGCACACGCGATCGATGCGCGTCGCGAACATCTCCCACAAGAAGGGTGCAACATACACGTTGAGGCCCGGCACCCACGCCACGATGACGGCTGCGAGCCCCAGCTTGCGTGGGATCGGCGCGCGGAACGGGATGGTGAGGCGCATCCGCTCGAAGCCGTCGCTCACGGCCATGATCAGCCCGAGCTTCCACACCCACGAGATGCCGGGCACGAAGCTCAGACCGACGACGAGGCCCGACGTCACCTTGTCGACCGGGCCCACCTTGCGCAGCGCCTCGGGCAGGTTCGACCACGTGCGCTCGAGCCACAGCAGCTCGCAGATCGACGCCGCCATGCGGAACAGTAGCGCAATCAAGAGCAGGACGAGCGCAATGACGAACGGCTGCGCATAGCGCTGCGGGTCGTCAGGATCGAAGAGCCTGATCGTCCGGCGGATGTAGACGCCGAAGCCCAGCGAGAAGGCGACCGCGACGACGGAGAGCACCAGCGCGATGACGCGCGCGCGCCGCGCCTGCGGGCGCACCACGTACGGGGCGATCGGTGCCGGAAGCATGCGCGCCGATTGTAGCGCGAGGTCAGGCCTGAGCGCGCGCCGCTGGAGCCGGGGCATGCGTCGTCGCGTCGTCGCTGGAGTCGGCTTCGTCCTCGAAGGCATCGAGCCCGCTGTCGGCGACGCGCACCCGAGCCGGCGCATCGTCGAAGCTCACGTGCGAAGCGACACGCGTGTACGACGAAGCCGCTTCGGCCTTCGCGCGCTGCTGCTTGGCGACGAGCACCGGCAAGAGCAGCATGAAGCCGGGGATGGTCGCGATGGCGAGCGCGAGGCCCGCCGCATCGTGCATGAAGAGCGCGGTGAGAAGCGTGATCACCGAGGTGAGGCCACCGAGCAGGATCCCCCACGCGCGCATCCGCACCACGCCCACGGCGGAGGCGAGCTGCGCCAGGGCCAAGGCGGCGAGTGGGATCGACGCCGCGAGATGCCAGCGCATCCCGTCGAGCGCGACGAGGCTCGCGACGATGCCCGACCCGGCCGAGGCCGTCGCCCCCGCGAGCAGCCAGCGACGGAACGAGCTCGGCGCGAACGCGGTGCGCGCTTCGGCGGTGTTCAGCATGGGACGCGCCATGAGGAGCGCCCCGCCGCTTCCCGCCGCGAGCGCCGCCGCCATCCACTCGGGATGACCGCTGCCGAACGAGAAGAGCGTGACGAGGACGCTCGGCGCGAGCACGGTCCATGCCGCCGCTCGGGACAGGACCTGAACGGGCAACGACCGGCGTGCCAGCCCGAGACCCGCAGCGGCGACGCCGCCGGCATAGGCGAGCAGGCCCCACTCGATCCACTGGGTGTCGTGGACGGCGAGGGCGGCGAGGCCTCCGGCGGTCGCGACGAGCGCGGCCGGTCCAGCGAGCCTGCGTCTCATCGATATCGCCGTCTTCGAGGGCATCTGCGTTGGGACGCTCGAGGCGCTCGGGTTGTTCCCGCGTGCGACCAGGCTCATGCGTTCTCCTTACGGACCCGTTACCCCACCGATCTCTTGGATGTCGTTCTTCGGACCCAGGAGCCGCGAAAAACGTTCATCGTCGCGCTGCCTACACGTGGCACCTCGCGTGGAGGAGCTCGAGGTCACGCGCAGCGCGGCCGCGCGTGTGTCGTCCGTCGTGCCACGATCATTCCGGCAACAAGCTCGCGCGGAGCGGCTCGTCGGCGCTCTCCGCGAGGATGGCGAGGACCGGCGGGTACGTTGCGGCGAGCGCCGAGAACTTCGACGCCGGCAGTCGCAACAGCACCGCCTCGGTCGCGGCCTTCACCGTCATGTCGGCGCCGACCGCGCCCACCAGCGACGCGTGCCCGAACGCGCTGCCTCGAGCGATGCGGGTCTCGTCGCGCGTCTCGCCGGAATCGCTCGCCTTCGCGCTCACGTTGCCCGAGAGCAGCACGTAGAGACCGTCGCTGCGCTTGCCGCGCTCGGCGAGCACCGTGCCCGGCGCCGCCCTCCGCACCTCGAACATCTGCGCGAGCTCGAGGCGCACGCGCGGCTCGAACGACGTGAAGAGCGGAGACGCGTGCATCAGGTTCATGACGAGACGCCGCGCGAGGAGCTGGAACAGCGCATCGCCGATCGCGGGGTGACGCTGCGTCACCGCATCGAGCTTCTTCTTCTCGATGCGCAGCGCCATCAGCGGCGTCTCCGCGCGCACGTCCGCCTGGCGCTCGCCTTCGTCGAGCAAGCAGCCCTCGCCGACGATGTCGCCCTCGCCGAGCCGGATCTCCGGGCTCCCGCGCACCGTCACGCGCGCCACGCCGTCGATGATCGCGTAGAGCGCGAACGCCGGCTCGTTGCGCACCATCATCATCGCGCCCGGGATCAGCTCGACGAGCTCCGCGGCCTCCGCGAGATCGAGCAGCGCCTCGCGCGACAGCCCTGCGAAGAGCCGGAACGTGGCCATGGCCCCGAGACGATCCATCGACGGCTCACGCGGCTCGGGCAGGCGCTCCGAGACGACGAGATCGACCGACTCGATGACGTCGAGGTCCTCGAGATCCGTCAACATGATGTCGAGCGTGGACGGCTCGGAGTCGGTGAAGCGCACCTCGTCGATGCTCGAGTCCTCGGCGCGCTCGAGAGGCACCGGTCGCACCGCGATCGGCACCGGCGGCGGCGCCGCGCGCTTTGCCGGGAGCGGCGGCGGCGCAGGCTTCTTCGGCTCGAGCCGAGCGAGCAGATCGCCGTGAGCGGGGTTCATGGTTGCGACGAGCTTCGCCATCGCGATGGCACGCGGCAAGAATCCCTTCTCGGCGTAACGCTCGGCGGCGCGCACGAACGCCGCTTCGGCGTCGGGCAACTTCCCGAGACGGCGCAGCGCTTCACCGAGTCGTTGCGACCAGCGCGGCTCGTCGGCCTCGAGCTTATCGAGCTCGGCGAGCGCGCTCATCGCATCGGCGGGGCGATCACGTTCGACCGCGCGGTCCCACTGCGTTCGCAGCTCCTCGATACGTGCCGCGCTCATTCGTCCATGAACCGCTACGACGAGCATTCCGTCAAGCCATGCCGCCGCACCGTGCGTCACCCGAACCGGTGCAAGCGCGATCCACCCTGGAATTTACGGGGGATCGTTTGAAGTGTGAGTGCAACATTCCACGTGCGCACGGCAGACGTGCATGACAGATTTGAACCCGTGATCATCCACGCCCGCTCCGCGACGCTCCAGGCCGCGGCTCTCGCCGTCTTCGTGCTCGGTTTCACGCTCGCGGCGTGCTCGACGACGACGGACGCCCCGGCAGGTCCGAGCTGCACGAACGGCACGAAGGACGACGGCGAGGAAGGCGTCGATTGCGGCGGCGTCTGCCCGCTCAAGTGCACCGGCTCCACCTGCGCGGTGAACACCGAGTGCGGAAGCGGACAGTGCAACATGACGGCGTGCGCCGCTCCGGTGGGCAAGACGTGCGGGGTCGGCGCGCCGATCCCGCTGTGCACCGACGGCCAGACCTGCGAGCTCGACAAGGACTGCACGTCGGGGTTCTGCAGCGGCAGCACGTGCGCGACGCCGGCGGCCGGCAGCCATGGCGACGGCGTGAAGAACGGCGGCGAGACCGGCATCGACTGCGGTGGCAGCGTGAAGGCCACGCAGCCGTGTCCTGACGGTCAGGGCTGCACCGACAGCGCCGATTGCGTCGGCACGTGCACCGCCGGTGTCTGCGGGCCGATCAGCCACATGGACGGCAAGAAGAACCTCGACGAGACCGACGTCGACTGCGGCGGTCCCAGCGCGCCGAAGTGCGCCGACGGCAAGGACTGCGGAGCCGACGGCGACTGCGAGACGGGCTACTGCCCCGCCGACACGAAGAAGTGCATCGCGCCGACGTACAGCGACGGCGTGCAGAACGGCACCGAGACGGATCTCGATTGCGGCGGCACGGGCATGGGCTCGAAGCCGTGCGCGCAAGGCCTGAGCTGCAAGGTCGACACCGACTGCAACGGCGCCTGCAACTACCTGCAGAAGTGCGTCGACATGCCGAGCTGCAAGAACCACCACGGTGGCGACACGTGTGGAACCAACGAGGAGGGAAGCGGCGCGGAGAGTCACCTGGGACCGGGCAGCGCCGTCGCGGCCGGCCACGAGGACTGCTGCCGAACGCTCGAGGTGACCGGTTACACCGATCCCGTGATGCCTCCGGGCAAGACGAAGGTCTATCTCGACAAGTACGAGATCACGGCAGGCCGCATGCGCGCGTTCCTCGAGGCGATCGGCGGCGGCGTCGACGCCGCGGGCAACGCGAAGGATCCGAACGTGAAGGCGTACATGGCGGCGCACCCGCCGTCGCGCTGGAGCACCGGTTGGGAGAACGTCCTTCCTGCCGACAATACGAGCTCGACGGCCACGTACGTCGTGAAGGACGTGACAGTCGACCTGCAATACCCCGGGCAGGACTGGTACTTCACCGGCTCGAACAATCTCTACCACCGCACACAGAACACCTGGTGGATCCGCGCCACCGGCCCGACCGACACCGCGCAGCAGGGACCCGGCCAGCAAGGCACGTACACGGTCGCGACGAACGTCTTCTACGTGCTCAACGCGGGCACGATGATGCCCGAGTACTACGCGAACCCCGCCAACTGGCCGCCTCCGAACGAGGGTGAGGGCTACGCGGTCGCCCACGCGCTCAACTGCTCGAACCAGGCCGGGGACTTCGGCTGGTCGACGTACTGGTTCGACAACGCGACGATCCACACCTACGGCGGGGACAACGGCGTCGGAAAGTTTCCGGGCTCGAAGGACCTGCTCGACGAGAAGGCGATGAACTGCTCGCCGAACGCGCTCTTCGCGGCGTTCTGCGCATGGGACGGCGGACAGCTCGCAGACGCCGACGTCATCGACGCCATCACCGGCAACACCGTCTCACCGATCTACGACTCCGGCAGCGACGCGAACTGTCAGGGCGGCGCCGCGTGCCAGGGCGGCAAGCTCAGCGTGGGCAAGTCGACGACCTGCGCGGGCAACACGCTCAACGTCTTCGGCGATGGAACGCAGGGTTGCTACAGCGTCTTTCAGTACACGACCAACAACACGAACAACACCTACGACGACACCGGCAAGATCGCAGCGCCCGGCCGGGTCCTCGCCGACACGATCACCAAGACCGCCGGCGACGAGCCGTGGATGGACCTCATAGGAAACCTCCAGGAGGCCGTCCTGAAGAAGGGCGAGACCAACCGCTTCGACTACCGCGGCTACGGCGTCGAGTGGCAGAGCATCCAGCACCACCACGCCCAGCAGACGACGCCGCGCTTCAAGGGCGGCGCATTCGGCGCGCGCTGCATGCGCTTCCGGTGAGCGGACCGAGCGCGCGACCGAGCGCGGACTGAGCGAGGCTCATAGCCGGACCGCGGCGCGCTCCTCGAGCGCCGCGATCAGCGCGGCGTGGGTCTTCACGAAGGCTTCCCCGCGGGCGCGCATCGCGAGGGCCAGGGCGCCCGGCAGATCCATCGCTTCGCCGCGCACGCGTCGCTCTTCGTAGACGCGCTCGTAGTCGCCGGGGACGCGCATCGACCAGTTGTCGTCGCTGATGAGCCCCGGCGTGTTGTATGTCGCCGTCTCGCCGTAGAGATCGGCGAAGAACACGAGGACGTTCGCCGCCGGACCCACGAAGAGCTCCGCGAACATGCCGAGCGCGAGCCGCCTTGGATCGCTCGCCAGCGATGTCGCGAGGCGCTTGCGACGCGACGCATTCGGCTCGAGACGCGTCGCGAGATACGCCGCGCGCTCCGCGACCGTCGCGTTGCGCGTCCAGCGATCGATCACGGCGCGTAGCGGCGGCGTGTCGTGGTTGCCGATCATGATCCAGTCCCGCGGGTGCGCGTTCTCGCCGCGATAGCCGTCGGCGGGATCCACGAGGCTCGCTTTCTGCGTGACGCGGAAGCGGCCGAGCCCGTAGCGGTGCATCACGCACGCGAGCGGAGCCGGGCACGTGCTCAGGACCTCGCAAAGCACGTCGCTCTCGTCGCGCCCTGCGGCCTGCGCGGCATCCATGACGATGGCGAAGATGCGCTCGTACTCGGTGACCTGCTCCGGGTCGAGCCCTTGGACGTGCTCGTCGTCGTACGCCGGCACGCGCGTGTCGATCTGATCGGCGCGCGCGATGGCCAGCGGCGCGAGCGACGGATGCTCCGCGGACGCGGGCGTCTCGAACAAGCGCGCGCCGTGCACCACCGCGATCATCGGGTCGGCAGCCGCGCCGTCGTAGACCCACGGGCACACGAGCCCGTGCGGATGATCGATACGCACGCCGTCGAGCTCGGCGAAGAGCTTGGTGACGCGCGCCTTCACGAACGCGAGCGGCGCTGACGTCGCGCCGTCGCCGACGAAGCGCGCTTGATACTGCCGCGGATCGAGCACGGGATAGCCCCACGGCTGGCCCTCGGGATTGGTGCGGCTCGGCGGAGCTCCCATGCGGTAGCGATCCAGGAACAGGTGTCCCCGTGACCAGCGATCGCGCAGCGACAAGCCGATCTGGAGATCGCCGTAGAGCCGCACGCCAGCGCTGCTCAGGTGGTCGCGGAGGGCGCGATGCTGTGCGTCGAGGACGTACTGGCCGAAGACGTACGCGTCGACGACGTCATGTCGCTCCGTGAGGGTCTCTGCGCTGCGCTCCGGGGATGGGAGGCGATCGCCCTCGGGCCAGAGTCGCCAGTCGTCGGTGCCGTGGACGGCGGCGAACGCCTCGAAGAGAGCGTCGTGCGCGAGCCACGGCGCGCGTGCGCCGAACGCCGCCACATCGGCGTCGAGCTCCGTCGCGGCCGGCTCACCGGCGGAGACGCGGCGCACCAGGTTCGCCCTCGCCAGCGCGACCGCGTCGGACTGCGTGCGAAATGCATGCGTGTAGTGTGCACGTGAATTGCCCGGGGGCGCGGCGTACACCGCGGCGTCGAGGAACGACCGCGGCAGCACGCCCGCGAAGCGCGGCTCGGCGAGCTCGGCCAGCGCGATCGAGAGGATGTTCTTCGAGAAGACCGAGCCGTCGTACGGCGACGGATTGCCGAGCGAGGTCTGTCCCTGCGGCCCGAGCTGGATGCCGTCGAAGCCGAGCTCCCTCGCGAAATCCAGGAAGGCGCGCCCGCCTTTCGCATACGGAGAGCCTCGTCCGACGTCCTCGCCAGGTGCGCTCGGGAAGCTCACGTCATGGATGGCGAGGACGAGCCGCTCGATCCCGAGCGCCCGCAACGCCCCGACGACGAGCTCGTGGTGAGATGCCAAGTCGCAGTCAGCTTATCCACGTCGCGCCTTCCGGAACATCTCTCGCATGCGGGACGGCGCGCGGAGGTATGCCCTGTCGATGACCAACCGCAGCTCTCTCTCGCCCGCGCGGCGCGCGGACCCCTCGGCGAGCGATGCCGTCGCGAAGCACGCGAAGCCGCGGGTCCCCGAAGGGGGTCTGCGTCGTGTGATCGTCGAGGGCCTCCGCCCCGAGGTCGACGGTGGGCGCTATCCGGCGAAGCGCATCGTCGGCGACACCGTCGTGGTGGAGTGCGATCTGATCGCAGATGGCCACGACGCGATCGCGGGTCGCGTGCTGTTCCGCCACGCCGATGCGAAGGCATGGCAGGTTTCCCCGCTCGTCCCGACCACGAACGATCGCTGGCGTGGGTCGTTCGTCGCTTCGGAGATCGGGCAATGGGAGGTGGCCTTCGAGGCGTGGGTCGACGCGTTCACCACGTGGAGGAAGGGGACCGAGAAGAAGCAGGCGGCCGGGCAAGACATCGCGGTCGAGCTGCTCATCGGTGCGCGCCTGCTCGCGGAGGCCGCCGCGCGTGCCGCGAAGGAGGCGCCGGGCGTTGCTGCGCTGCTCGAGGATGCAGCGCGCAGCGCGAGCGACACGAGGCGCCCGATCGCGGAGCGCATGGCTGCGGCGACGGGCGATCTCGTGGTGCGCGCGATGGAGACCACGCCGGACTTCGCGAACGCTACGCCGTCGGAGCGCGTGCTGCGCATCGTCGTCGACCCACCGCTCGCGCGCTTCAGCGCCTGGTACGAGCTGTTTCCACGATCCTGCGGCGAGCGCGGCGAGCACGGCACGTTCGCCGACGTCGAGAGGCGCCTCGATTACGTCGCGTCGATGGGCTTCGACGTCCTCTACTTGCCGCCCATCCATCCCATCGGACGTGCGTTCCGGAAAGGACCGAACAACACGCTCACCGCCGGACGCGACGATCCCGGGAGCCCGTGGGCGATCGGCGCGGCGGAGGGCGGGCACAAGTCGGTGCATCCCGCGCTCGGCACCATCGCCGACTTCGAGCGCCTCGTCGCCGCTGCGCGCGCGAAGAAGCTCGAGATCGCGCTCGACATCGCGTTCCAGGCTTCACCCGATCATCCCTACGTGAAGGAGCACCCTGACTGGTTCGTGCGGAGACCGGACGGCACCATCCAGTACGCGGAGAACCCGCCCAAGAAGTATCAGGACGTCTATCCGTTCGACTTCGAGTGCGAGGACTGGGAAGGCCTGTGGACCGAGCTCCTCGACGTGTTCCTCTTCTGGATCGCGCGCGGCGTGAAGGTCTTCCGCGTCGACAACCCGCACACGAAGGCGCTGCGGTTCTGGGAGTGGTGCATCGGCGAGATCAAGTCACGCCATCCCGAGGTGCTCTTCCTCGCGGAGGCGTTCACGCGTCCCAAGCTGATGTACGCGCTCGCGAAGGCGGGCTTCTCGCAGTCGTACACGTACTTCACGTGGCGCAACACGAAGGCCGAATTCCAGGCCTATCTCACGGAGCTCACGAAGCCGCCGGTCTCCGAGTTCTATCGCCCGAGCTTCTGGCCGAACACGCCGGACATCTTGCCCGAGCATCTCCAGCACGGCGGGAAGCCCACGTTCCTGCTGCGGCTCGTGCTCGCCTCGACGCTGTCGAGCAACTGGGGCATCTACGGCCCCCCGTTCGAGCTGATGGAGCACGTCGCGCGACCCGGGGCCGAGGAGTACATCGACAACGAGAAGTTCCAGCTCCGATCGTGGAACCTCGACGATCCGAGCTCGCTCCGTGACGTCATCGCGCTCGTCAATCGCGTGCGTCGCGAGAACCCGGCGCTCCAGCAGACGAACCGCATCGCGTTCCATCCCACCGACAACGACGCGCTGCTCGCGTACAGCAAGCGCAGCGAGGACTTCGGCAACGTCGTCCTCGTGGTCGCGAACATGGACCCCAGGCACAAGCACGGAGCATGGATCGACCTCGATCTCGCGGCCCTCGGCATCGAGCCCGGCGAGAGCTTCCAGGTGCATGACGTCTTCTCCGATGCGCGCTTCATGTGGAACGGCGCTCGCAACTACGTGGAGCTCGACCCCAACCTCTTCCCGGCCAGCCTCTTCGTCGTGAGGCGCAAGGTCCGCTCCGAGCACGACTTCGAGTACTTCCTATGACCAGCCAGACCTCTCCCCACGTCACCTCGGTCGAAGTCTCTGGGCGCTGGGACGCGCTCTTCGACGGTCCGGCGCGCTCCGCGCTGGAGCGCGCGCTCCCGGCCTACATCACATCACGGCGCTGGTACCGCACGAAGACCAAGCGCGTGCAGAGTGCACGAATCGGGGCGGCCTTTCCCGTGGCTTGTGG
>JAXDMI010000773.1:0-7348 GCA_034666145.1 Myxococcales bacterium
CGACCACAAGCGGTTCGCCTTCCGGGCCGTGCACTCACGCTGGTCGAAGGACGTGAACACGAAGGGCGAGGAGTACAAGATCTACGTCTTCGGGATCGCGACGGGGATGAAGCCGCTGCGTGCGCTCCTCTTCGAGAAGGTCAGTGAGGTCGCGCCGACCTCGTCGACCTCCGCACCGAGCGAGGGTGGCTGGCCTCTCCAGGTCATGACGAGCTCCGAAGTGGGCGCGAACAACAGGCCGCTCACCGGCGACTACGATCTCATGGCCGTGTGTCCGACGTGGGGCAACTACGGGAGCCGCTCCGTCTCTGCGATCTCGAAGCCGGGCGTCAACTTCGGACGGAAGGGCGGCGCCGAGCCCGGGCAGACCTTCCAGACAAACTCCAACCTCGACGGCGTCCTCGACATGCGCACCAACACCGGCCTCAAGGGCCAGAAGGTGACGTTCGAGAAGGACGGAGTCATGAAGCAAGAGTGGCGCACCCACGGCAAGGACGGCTTCGGTGCGAGCGGCTACAACAAGCGCGCTGCGAGCACGCCGGGCATGAGCCACGAGCACGGTGACATGGGCAACCTCACGCCGCGCATCCTCCGCTGCGTGAACGAGCTGAACCTCGCGATGGGCCAGACCGGTCCCTTCCGGCGCGTGCACCACAACGCCGAATCGCACCGCAACGTGATCTTCGGCGGCATCACGGGCGTCGACATGGGCAAGGGCGAGGCGTTTCCGCTGACCGTCTTCCAGCCGGCGGGCCTGAATGTGCCCGGCTACCCGGAGAGCGTCTTCACGCTGCTCAACCTCGGCGAGTTCAAGGCGTACGCAACGCTCCTGAACGGCGCCGGCTTCTTCGTGCCCCGCAGCTGGGTCTGGGGCATGTCCATTCGCGATCAGCACGCCTGAACCAGGACGCTCCAAAGAAATGCTCGACGCAGAAGACATCCGGAAGCTCGACCCCAACTACAAGCTGCGCGCTGACGAGCTGATCAAGGATGCAAGGAAACGATCCAAGCGCAAGAAGCCCGGCGTCGCGCTGAAGGGATGGTGGAAGGGCCTCGACAAGACGGGCTTCGCTGCCGAGACCACCATCAAGGTCGCCGCGGGCGTCGGGGCGATGGCCGCGACCGCAGCCGTCGGCGCGGCGGGCGTCGCGATGGCCGCGGTCACGTTCGGCGTCGGACCCGCGATCGGCATCGTCGTGGGGGTCGCGATCTCGAAGAGCGTCACTGCGGTCACGTATCACCGGCACGAGACGAAGCTTCGACAAGGGCTCGACTTCAGCTCTGGCACCGCGGTGCTGCCGCTCGGCCTCTTCCCGCTCGCCACGGAGAAGATCCTCATGAAGTACATCCGCGTCACGCGACGCGGAAAGATGATCATGTCGGGCTCCGCGAAGGAGACGGCACGAGGCATCGCCTACAACCTCCGGCACCTGAAGACGACGGCGAAGGCGGTCTACAAGAACCACTACGGCACGAAGCCGCTCGTTCTCCTGAGCCACGCCACCTACGAGAAGGACGTCGAGCTCAACGAGCGCCTCCTCGAGTTCCGGTACTACGGCCAGATGGCGTTCAACGCGCTCGACGAGCACCTGAAGACCCTCATGGACCGGCGCGAGCTGTGGACCGACTTCCTCGATCAGCTCTACGGCCACGTCGTTCGCCAGGTGCACTTCACCGGCAATCACGAGCGATGTTTTCCGACCTCCTGCTACGGGCTCCCGCTCCTCGAGTTCCAGCGGAACAAGGCGAAGATCCAGGCGAAGCTCGACCTGCAAGGGAAGCTGCGCGCCCAGGCGCGCCCGCTCGTGCAGGCGCAGGGACAGGCGGCCATCGACGCCGTCGACTGGGGCAGCAACAAGATGGGGCTCACGGGAGGAAAACGAGTCGCGCTCCCGAGCCGGCTCGGAGTGCGGTCGACGAACGAGGGCGTCCAGACGACCAAGACCACGCTCGGCACCGTCGGCGACACGGCGTGGGACTACTCGACGAACGCCACCGCCGACTTCACCGCCAACTTGATCAAGTACAACGCGACCACCGATCTCGGCTGGAAGTCCTACGTGAAGGAGAACATCCAGCAGCTCTCGACCGGAAACGTGTCGGACGGCGTGAGCGGCGCCCTCGCCCAGGGCGGAGGCACGGCCGTCGCCGTCGGCGCCGGAATGTCCATCGGCATCGACCAGGTCGTCTCGTTCGCGAAGACGCGCTGGGAGCGTCGCAAGGTCGCGAATCGCCTCCGGACGCTACGCAACGGCGCCGTTCGCCTCGCGATCGGCGACGAGGCCGAGGAGGCTCAGAAGGAGATGATCAAGGAGCTCGGCAAGGGCGACAAGAGCGAGATGCCGCGCGTTGCCACGAAGGCGGTCTGGTACATCCAGAAGATCAACGAGCTCGAGAACGACGCGTCGTGGCGGTCGCACGTGCAGAAGCTGTCGGGAGGCGACTTCAAGGCGTCGAAGTTCAAGGACTGCGACGACGCATGGGACACTGCTCGCGCGTGCCTCTACTTGATCCGCCAGTACGAGAAGGCGATGACCGCCACGATGTACGCGCAGCTCCAGCTGATGCAGCTCGACAAGAAGATCTTCGATTACGGGCTCACCAAGGGGAGCGGCACGCTGATCAAGGCCGGCGCGCCCACGCCGGAGCGCCCGCCGCACATGCGTGCCGACAAGCAGGGAGCGCACTGGGCGTTCACGCTGGGCAACGACCCGAAGGAAGACGCCGAGATCAAGCTGGGCAGCCGGGTCTAGGCCAGTACCCCAACACAGAGGAATCCGGCGTGGCTGGCGGGGTGTCGGCCGCACTTACGCCGCCGGGCGGCGGCGGGGCCCTGCTCCCGAGGTGGCAAAGGAAGTGAACGATCTAGCTCAGGACTCAGGATTCGCCACATCTCGAGGCAGCGGGCTGTGTATCGGCTTCGGCGGGATCACCCCCGTCGCGCCGTGCTGAGCCGTGCCGCGCGAGACCTGCGGAGACGAGACGAGAGGCCGACAAGGGAAGAGGTGAGGGCGCCCGCGGGCCTTGCCTCGGCTTGTGAGGTCAGCGTTTGACGCGGAGGTCTCGTCGGGGAGAAGCCGCGCCTTCGGCTCGCGCATCCTGGTCGGATGCGGAGCGAGAGGCGAGAGGCGAGTGCTCGGCGCGCCGACGGATGGTGATGGATCGTGACGGGCGGCCGCACCTGCGTTGGCGACGTCGTCGAGGGAGTTTGGACGCGCAGTACGCAAGACGCGCCGCGACGACTTCCGCGTCGTGGAGTTCTCGGTGCAGGACGATCACCTCCATCTCATCGTCGAGGCCGACGACAGCGATGCGCTCGCGCGCGGCATGAAGAGCTTCTCCGTGCGTGCCAATCGCCTCTTCAACGCAGCGCTCGGCCGCGGCCGAGGGCAAGTCTGGGCCGATCGCTACCACCGTCGCGATCTCACGAGCGCGCGTCAGGTACGGAACGCGATCGTCTATTGCCTTCAAAATTACAAGAAGCACCAGGGCGTCACGAGCGGAGCCCCGCGCATCGACCCCTGCTCGTCGGCGCGCTGGTTCACCGGCTGGACGGCGGTCCGCACGCAAGACGACGGCACACGTCCGAGCGAGGAAGCGCGCACCGTGCTGTTACAACGCGCGTGGCAGAAGCACGGGCTCATCCATCCGGGTGAACGACCGCGAGCGCCGAGCTGAGTCCCTCGCGCCTTTCCTCTCCGCATCCGGCCAGGATGCGCGAGCCGAAGGCGCGGCTCTCCTTGCTGGACCTTGGCATCACGCGCCGCCCTGCCAGCCGGCACGACGTCCGCATCTCGAGAGTTCAAGACCTCTACTACCGGTGAGCGCGCCCCGGTCCCCCTCCCGCGGCACGCGGATAGCGGACCCGAACTACCTGGTGACGCGAGCCCGTCACCCGCCCCGCTTCAGTAGTACGTGGCGAGGCCCACGGGGTCGATCTGGCGGATGATCGGCTCCTTCCACGTGGCCGCCACGGTGACGGATCCCGCGATCCCTCCCTTGCTCGCGAGGTTCCGCTGGTACTTGTACCGGCAGACCTCGAACGCGCTGGCGATCGTGAAGACGCCGTACGTGGTGCCTCCCTTGCTGAAGTCCGTCTCCACGATCCCCGTACCACCGAAGCCCACCTTCGAGGAGCTCGCGGTCGTGTTCGAGCCCGCGGCGAGCCCTTTTCCGAGGGCGATGCCCCAGTGATTCGTCGACTGGTCGCCGTCGGCGTGGAAGTTGAAGAGGTACCCCCTCGGAATGGCGTCGATGTTCTTCGGGTCGATCACGCTCCCCATGCCGAGGACGGTGTTGCAGTTGTTCGGTCCCAGCTCGAAGCCGACCTTCGCCAGCCACCGCAGCGAGACGAAGCCCGCCTTGTAGAGCCACTGCCGCACGGCGTGGAAACAGACCGGCGTCGGGGTGCCCATGCCGATGTCGGCACGCGTCGAGGTCTCGTACGGGTTGGGGGCCGTCGTCAGCAGCTCGCTCTCGGCGATGTGCGCGAGCTTCTCGCGCGTCGCGTCCTGCCTCTTCTCGTAGCAGCCGATCGCGACCTTGAGGCTGTCCTCGGTCTTGCCCTTGTAGAACTTCAGCGTTCGCTTCAGGTCGATCGGCGTGGACACGAACGGGCTGACGTCCGGCGCCTTCAGGAATGCGTGCTGGCACAAGAGCAGCCCGCGGACGGCCTTGTGCTGCGCGTCGCTGCCCGAGTGCCAGTAGCCCTCGCCCTTCAAGGAGATGGCGGCGCCGGCCGCGAGCTTCGCGGCGCCGATCTTGGTCTTCACCGCGGCGGCGAGGGTCATACTCACCTTCGTCTCGATGTAATTGAGCGCAGAGTCGAAGCGTTCCAGGTCCGTGGTCATCGGGAAATCCTCCGGTTCTTGCGTTGGTCGAGCGTTCAGGCGAGCGGGGCGGCGAGGGTGGCCTCTTCGAGACGGACATCGAAGAAGCCGCGCGGCTTCACGGTCACCTCGAGAGTCGGCGGGCTGCCGGCGATCGTGACGTCGATCGACGGACGGCTCGCGGCATCGTTGCCGAAGAGATCTGCGAGAGCCAGCCGAGCGACGTCGCAGGCAGCTGCGGGCGGCGTCTCGCGTGGGATGGCGGCCGCGAGCTGCACGACCGCGTGCGCCACGCGCGCGACGAAGAGCTGATCGGCGAGCCCGAGTGACGCGGCGGCGGCCATGCCACCGCTGGTCGACGGCGCGCGATGGAGCATCGACGCGCGCGTGAGGACGGCGATGTCCTTGTTCGCAGCCGAGGCGAACAGGATCATGCCCGCCGCTGCTGCTTCGGCCGCGGTCGGGTCCGTCGCGAGCGCCTCGAGCGGCGTCTGGACCTCGGAGCCGCGATCGTCCAGGGACCGCACGGGAAGGCCGCGCACCACGCCGTGCGCGGGCCCGGTGAGGGCGCACGCCCATCCGGTCTTCGCGAAGCTCTCGCAGGCGAGCGTCGCCACGAGGTACGCCGCGCCCATGACGAGCTCTTCCTGCTCGTCGAAGACGAGACCGTTCGTTCGCTTCACGGCTCCCGCGTGCCGCGGTCGTGCGACGGCTCCGTTCATGGCGAGCGCGATCCAGCGGGTCGCGTCCTTCGCGGCCAGGCTCCGGACGGCGACCGCGCGCGGATCATCCGAGGCGCGCAGGCGGCGCTGCGTCCGGCCGAGCATCGCGAGGTCGTCCTCACCCACCAGCTCCGGGCTCCCGTTCGTGACGAGCGGGACGCCGATTCGCTCGGCGAGGGACGCCCAGCTCTCGATTCGCGCCAGATCGCGCGCCGACGAGCCGAGCGTGTGATCGACGACGACGAGATCGAACGCGTCGAGATCGGTCCTCCGCGCGAGACGGTCGAGCGTGGCCTCCACGTCCTCTGCGTGCGCGTGAACGGCGTCGATGACGACCTTGTCGCGATCCGCGCGCGAGGCCAGGAAATGCAGCCCGCGCCAGGCCCGCTCGAGGCGGCGGATCTCGGGATGATGGACGATCGCGCCGAGGAGAGCCGCGGTCCGGTCGGTCGGTAACGCCGAGGCGGGGCCCATCCCGGAGAGGATGTCCTCGACGAGCGAGCCGCCACGCGCGCGCGGCGGCGGAACGTACGCGGCGCAGAGCTCGCGGAGCAGCGCGACGTCCTCGAGCAGGGCGTCGGGACGAAACGAGCGCATCGCCTTGAACGCCACGTCGACGCGGATCGGCTTGCCGTGCGGGGCGGCGGGATCGGGGACGTCGATCGCGAGCTCGGGCCCGACGAGGGCCATCGCCTCGTCGAACGTCGCGCGCTCGAACCGGATCGGATCCTGAAACGCCTCGTGGTGGCCGCTGCTCGTCGCGTGATCCGCGCGCGGGAGCAGCGCCGTGACGACGAGCACATGGAACATCCGCTCGCTCATCTTTCGCTCCCTCGGGGGCTACGGCTTCAGGATTCGGGCGCGTCGATCGTGGCGCGGTACTGCTTGTACGACTCTGCGAAGTCCGGGCCGAAGAGGGCGGAGAACATGCGCTTGTCGCCGTCGTCGACGTCGCCGTGCTTCGCGTTGTAGACGCGCCACAGCTCCTTGAAGCGCCACGGACCCCAGGAGAAATTGGTCTTTCCCTGCTTCGCGAGCTCCTCGAAGGCGACGTCGACGGCCTTCGGCGAGAGCGCATCGAGCAGGGACTTCACTCCGCGCATCAACGCGTGGAGGAGCGCGAGCTGGTGGATCATGAGGTCGGCGAAGGTGCCTTCGACGGCGCGGTGCGCTTCACCGCCGCGCACGGACCAATCGAGGAGATGGAACGCGAGCTCGCGCTCGTCCTTGGCATTCTCGATCGAGCCCGCACCGCCACGCTGGATCTGCATCTGCGAAGCGAACTGCCGGTAGCCCTCGCGGAGCGGGATGAAGCAGCGGAGAAAGACCTCGATCGTGTCGCGGACCTTGGAGAGGAAGCGAACGAGATCCTCGGGCTCGTCGAGGGGCGGGGACTTCGGCAAGAGAGCGCGCGCGATCTCGCGCACGCCCTGCAGCGCGATCTGCTCGAGGCGGCGCTGCTTGACCTCGGCGGCGTTGGGCTGCGGCGCCAGATGCGACGGAAACGGCTGGCCCGCGGCCGGCGTCGGCGCCTGCAGACCGGCCTTGCCCGCTCGCTGCAGGTTCGCGGCCTCGCCGTGGAGCATGAGCGTTCCGTCGAGCTTCGGCTTGGGGGCGGGGGGCCGCACTGGCGCCGGGGCCTCGCCCTTCAGCACCTGTTCGAGCTTTGCCCGCGCCGCCGCGACCTCCGCGTTGTCGATGTTGTCGAAGGCGAGCGTCTGGTTGATGATCGTGATGAAAGAGTTCTCGAGAACCGACTCGTCGTCCTCGTCCAGAGACGCGGGGCCGAGCGTCTGC
>JAXDMI010000774.1:0-4534 GCA_034666145.1 Myxococcales bacterium
CGCCGCTGCCGGCGCCCGAAACCGCAAGGAGATCTGCCATGCCCGCCGTCCACGTCGACTTCGCGAACCATCCGAACCTCCGCTTCCGCATCGACAGCTTCTCTGTCCCCGCCGCCGCCCGCGGCGAGTTCGACGCCGCGATGAAACGCAACCTGGTCTTCATCGAGAAGCTCCCCGGGTTTCACGGCCACTACTGTTCGAGAAGACGAGTGGCCCCACGACGTTCGACCTCGTGACCGTCGCCGTCTGGAAGAACGACGAGGCGCTCGAAAAAGCCGGCGTCGAAGTCCGCGAGCTACCGGACGATCGATTTCGATCCCCGAACGGCGATCGCTCGCTGGGGCGTCAAAGGGGAGCTCGGAAACTTCCGCGCGCTTCTCGACGCGAGCGAGGCGCCCGAGAAGCGGCCATGACCGAGCCTCTCACGCTCGCCGCGGCGATGCTTGCGACCATCGGCGACCGCGTCTTGATCCGCAAGGCCGTCAACATCGCGTGCTAGTGATGCGATCGCCGGGCGAAGCAGTGGCTCTGCTCGATATCCGCCTGCGGCCCATCGCGTCATGGATGTTACTCCTCGGTCTCGCGCCGAAGCCGTACATCACTCTCATGAACGACAAGAGTTTCAGCACGACGTTTACCGTGGACCAGACTCCGGAGGAGGCTTTCGCTGCGATCAACGATGTTCGTGGATGGTGGTCAGGGCAAATCGACGGCAGCACCGACAAACTGAATGACGAGTTCACGTATCGGTACAAGGACATCCACTACAGCAAACAGAAGATCACGGAGCTCATCCCAGGCAAGAGCGTCGTGTGGCTCGTCGTCGAGAGCCGTCTCGATTTCATCGCAGACAAGAGCGAGTGGAACGGCACGAGCATCACGTTCGAGATCGCCAAGAAGGGGAACAAGACCGAAGTCCGATTCACCCACGTGGGCTTGGTTCCCGACCATGAATGTTTTGGCGCGTGCTCGAACGCATGGGGGTCCTTGACGACCCGGAGCTTACGAAGCTTGATTGCTACAGGTAACGCGCAGTCCTGACGGACCGCGCGAAAAAGTATCGGGTATCACCCGGTGGCGCACTCCGTCCAAGGGCCGTAGACCTTCGACGAAGGAGTCCCGATGCTCGGTCTTTCCCCGGTTCGCGCAGTGTTTGTAGGGTGTTTGCTGGCGAGCGCGGTGACCGCATGCAGCGGCGCGTCGACGAGCGGGTCGGCGGCAGCACCCGTCGACGGCTCCCTGGGCGGTGACGGCACGGGCTCGTCCGGCGGCGATGGCAGCGGAGCAGACGGCGGTGCCGGTGCGGGCGACGCGTCGTCGCACGATGCCGCGATCGGCGACGGCGGCCCTGGCGCCGACGGCGCCTCGTCCCTCTTCGGAACGACCATTGGCGACGACCCGTGCGTCGCGACGGGTACCGCGCCTGCGTGGGTCACGACCGGACGGTGCGCAGCGCGACCCGGCCGCACGCCCACCGTGAGCTCGCAATCCGGAGCGATCGCACATTCGATCTTCATCCCGCAGATCTCGGCGAGCCTCGCCATCCCCGGCGAGCCGACGTTCGCGAGCGACGGATCCATCTACACGAACGCTGGACACCTCGCCGCGATCAACCCGACCACGTTCACCGAGAGCTGGACTCTGCCCGACGCGTACACCTATCCCGCCGTGGTCGGGCCGGACGGCACGCTCTACGTGAGCGACGGCGGCATCCACAGAAACGTCACGGCGCGAGATCCGGTGACCCACTCGGTCAAGTGGACGCGCGACATGAACACGACGGTGCGACCGCCGACGTTGCTCGCGGACGGCAACCTCGCGCTCCTCTCGTCGGGGGCGGGCATCCTGGAGGTCGAGGTCATCAGCCACGCGGACGGCTCGAGCCTCTGGGCGACCACCCTCGCGGGATCGGGCGCAGGATCCGGCGACGTCGGCCAGCTCGTCGCGTCGAGCGACGGCACGATCTACGTCGCCTCGCGCAGCGGCGGCGTGTACGCCATCTCGCCGTCGACGCATGCCGTCACGTGGAACGTGGCCGGGCGCTTCGACCGGATCGCGCTCGACGATCGTGCGCATCGCCTCTTCGTCCTCTCTGCGCCCAGCACGAGCTCCGTGAAGGTCGGCTCGCTCGCGACGGACGGCACGGGCCTCGTCTTCGGTGCGCCGTTCTTCGAGAACGGAGCCATGTCGGACATCGCGCTCGGCGAGGGCGGCTGGGTCTACTTCGGCACGCAGAACAAGCTCGTCGGCTACGACACGACGACCAACACGAAGTGGGAGGGCACGACCGGCGCGTGGGCCTCCTCGCCCGTCGTGGGCGGCGACGGCACCGTGTACTACGGAGCGGACAAGACCGATGGGCTGTACGCGATGGCCTTCACGAAGACGGGAACGCTGCGGTGGGACAAGTTGCTCACGACGACGATGAAGTACTCGACGGAAGTGGGAGCCGGGCTGAGCATCGCGTCGACGGGACACTTGCTCCTGCTCTTCTCGAAGAGCGCAGTGCTCTTCGAGCTGGGACCGTGACGAAGCGCCCCGCGCCGTCGCGATGTGCCACGTAGAGAGGACACGCGGCTCGCGGCTCGCCGCCTCGTCCGACCCCTCGGCCTCCCGGGGCCCGCCACCTGCATGCGTGCTCGCATGCGCAAGCTCCCGGTCGTCGGTGCGGTCGGCACGTGGCCGGTCATCGAGCAGCTCCGCCACGGCGACGCCCTCGGTCTCGACGGCACCGCGGCGTCCCCGCGCACGCACGGGCTGCGCGCACGCACCGCGCGCGCCGATCGCATCGCCCGGTCGGTCTGTCCGTACTGCGCCGTCGGCTGCGGTCAGCTCGTCTACGTCCAGGACGAGAAGATCAGCGACATCGAAGGAGATCCCGACTCGCCGATCTCCGTGGGGTGCCTCTGTCCGAAGGGCTCCGCGACGTTCCAGCTCGTGACGGGCTCGCATCGCCTCCACCACGTCCTCTACCGTCGGCCTCACGGCACGAAGTGGGAGGAGATCCCGCTGGAGCAGGCGATGGCGATGGTCGCCGAGCGCGTGAAGAAGACGCGCGACGAGCACTGGGAGGCCGAGACCGCCGACGGCTTCGCGGTCAACCGCACGCTCGCCATAGCCCACCTCGGCGGCGCCACGCTCGACATCGAGGAGAACTATCTTCTCAAGAAGCTCTACACGGGCCTCGGCATCGTGCAGGTCGAGAACCAAGCACGAATATGACACTCCTCCACGGTCCCGGGTCTCGGGATCTCGCTCGGTAGAGGCGGCGCGACGTCGTTCCAGCAGGATCTGCAGAACGCCGATTGCATCCTCATCCAGGGATCGAACATGGCCGAGTGCCATCCGGTCGGGTTCCGCTGGGTCATGGAAGCGAAGCGCCGCGGCGCGAAGCTGATCCACGTCGACCCGCGCTTCACGCGCACGAGCGCCGTCGCCGACGAGTTCGTGCGCATCCGCGCGGGCACCGACATCGCGTTCCTCGGCGGCCTCATCCGCTACGTCCTCGAGGAGCAGAAGTATTTCCGTGACTACGTCGTCCACTACACGAACGCAGCCAACCTGATCTGCGACACGTTCCGCGACACCGACGACCTCGACGGCCTGTTCAGCGGCTACGACCCGGACAATGGCAAGTACGACGTGAAGAGCTGGCAGTACGAGGGCATCGAGGACGCGGTGCCCGCAGCGGGACACAAAGAGGTCTTCGCCGAGCCCGGCGCGGGCCAGGTCGAAGGCGCGCCCGCCGCGAGGAAGGAAGGGAACGAGCCGCGTCACGCCGAACGCGACGAGACGCTCCAGCACCCGCGCTGCGTCTTCCAGATCCTGCGCCGTCACTTCGCGCGCTACACGCCGGAGATGGTCGAGGAGATCTGCGGCGTGTCACCCGAGCAGTTCCTGCGGGTCGCCGAGACGATCTGCGCGAGCTCCGACCGGGAGCACACGACGGCGCTCTGCTACTCGGTCGGCTGGACGCAGCACTCGGTAGGTGTCCAGTACATCCGCGCCGGGAGCATCCTGCAGCTCTTGCTCGGCAACATCGGGCGGCCGGGCGGCGGGATCATGGCGCTCCGCGGCCACGCTTCGATCCAGGGCTCGACCGACATCCCGACGCTCTACAACCTGCTCCCCGGCTACCTGCCGATGCCTCACTACAACCATCAGCAGGACCTGCAGAAATACATCACGAGCGTCGAGTCGCCTTCGGCGTGGTGGAGCGAGACGCCGAAGTACGTGGTCTCGCTGCTCAAGGCGTGGTGGGGCAGTCATGCGACGAAGGAGAACGACTACTGCTTCGGATACATCCCGCACCTGACCGGCGATCACTCGCACATGGAGACCGTCGTCCAGATGTGCGACGGCAAGGTGAAGGGCTACTTCCTGATGGGCGAGAACCCCGCGGTCGGCTCGATGCACGGCTCGCTGCAGCGCAAGGGGATGCGCCAGCTCGACTGGCTCGTGGTGAGGGACTTCGCGCTCACCGAGAGCTCGGAGTTCTGGCGGAACGCCCCCGAGATCGATCGCGGGGAGGTCC
>JAXDMI010000775.1:0-4140 GCA_034666145.1 Myxococcales bacterium
CCCGCCGCCTGCCGTCGGAAGGTGCGCGGACTCGGGGTCGGTCCCAACCGCCGGAAGCGGCCGCGTCACGATGCGCGGCGCGGCCTCGGTTCCGTCAGCGCCCTCGCGAGCGAGATCCGCCATGAGCTCGTCGATCGGCCGTCCTTCCGCGGAGGGCGGCGCGCCTTGGATCATGCGCTGGCGCTCGGCGAGCCGCTTCGCGCACAAGCGCCGAACCCACGCGCCGACCTCGTCGTCGGACGCTCGCTCGAATTTCTCGATCTCTGCGAGGAGCTCTCGCGCCGTCAAATAGCGCTCGCCGAGCTCGCGCGCCGTGGCGCGAAGGACCACCGCATCCAGCGCGGCCGGCACGTCGGGATTGACCGAGCTCGGAGGTTTGATCACGCCGCTCAGGACCGCTGCGCAGATCACGCGCGAATCCTCGGCGTCGAAGAGCTTCGCACCGGCGAGGAGCTCCCAGAGCACGACGCCTGCCGAGTAGACGTCGACCTGTCGCGTCACGGGCCGCCCCTGCATCTGCTCGGGGGCCATGTACGAGAACTTCCCGCGGATCTCTCCCGGTCGGGTCGAGTCGAAGCGACCGATGGCCTTCGCAACGCCGAAGTCGATGACGCGCGGGATGCCGTCGACGCCCACGAGGATGTTCTGCGGGGAGACGTCGCGATGAACGATGCCGAGCGGCCCTCCGTCGTCGTTCCGCGCGTCGTGCGCGGAGTCGAGACCACGCAGCACGCCGTAGAGGATGGAGATGGCGATGGGGAGCGGGACCTTCTCTTCGCTCTTCTTGACGCGCCGCAGGAGCGCGCTCAACGAATCGCCCTCGACGTACTCGAGGACCAAGCTGAAGGCGCCGTCGGCCACCACGAGATCGAGGGTGTCGGCGACGTTGGTATGCCGGATCTGCGACGCGAGCCTCGCCTCGTCGACCAGCATCGCGACGAACTCGCGTTCGGCGGCGAGCTCAGGATGGAGGCGCTTGATGGCGACGAGGCGGGAAAAACCGGCACTCCCGGTCACGCGACCGAGATAGACGGTCGCCATGCCACCTTTGGCGATGCTCCCGAGGATCGTGTAACGACCATCCATGTTCAGCGAGAACGGCTTTCCCGGTATCGTGGCAGACGGGTGCCCGCATGAGCGAAGTTAGCACACGTACGATCCTCCGGCCTCGTTCGACCCCTGCGGCGGTGGAAGGGCGCGTGGTTGCAGGCCCCTCCAAAGGAGGGGCGGCAGTGGGGAAGAAGATCACCTTCGGCCGTTCGCGCATCGCCGACGTGCCGATGAACGACTTCACGGTCTCCGAGTTCCACGTGGAGCTCGCCGCCCACCCGGACGGAATCGAGGTCCGCGACCTGGACAGCTGGAACGGGACGTACTTCGAGGGCGCACGCATCCAGCGCGCGGTGCTTCCGCGCGGAGCCGTTCTCTCGCTCGGCGAATCGGCGATCCGCGTCGATGTCGTGACCGAGGCGCAGCCGCAGAATCCGGTTCGAGACTCGTTCCACTCTCTCCTCGGGAAGAGCACCGCGATGCGCGAGCTCTTTGCATTGCTCGAGCGGCTGGCGCCGACGGACCTCTCGGTGTTCATCGAAGGGCCGACCGGAAGCGGTAAGGAGCTCGTCGCACGCGCGCTCCACGATGACAGCGCGCGCGCTGCCAAGCCCTTCGTGGTGCTGGACTGTGCGGCTCTTCCCGCGAACCTCGCCGAGTCGGTGCTCTTCGGTCACGCGACGGGCGCATTCACCGGCGCCGTCGAGCCGCGCTCGGGCGTGTTCGAAGCCGCGGACGGCGGCACCGTGTTCCTCGACGAGGTCGGCGATCTCCCGCTCGACCTCCAGCCGAAGCTGCTTCGCGTCCTCGAGGCGCGCCAGGTGACGCGTCTCGGCGAGAACAGGCCGCGACCGATCTCGGTCCGCGTTCTCTCCGCGACGTGGCGTGATCTGCGGCGCATGGTCAATCAGGGGCAATTTCGCGACGACCTCTATTATCGACTCGCGCAGACGCGACTCGTCCTTCCTTCGCTGCTCGAGCGCCGCGAGGACATCGAGGTCCTCGCGGCGGAGTTCCTGCGGCGTCTGCCGCGGAATGCGGCATGCGCGCGCTCTCTCTCTCGCGAGGCGATGGCGGAGCTCGGCAAGCGCGAATACCCCGGCAACATTCGCGAGCTGAAGAACGTCGTCGAGCGCGCCGCATATATGTGCGACGGCCCCGTGATCCGCCCTCAAGACCTCGCATTCGAACGCTTGCTCGAGCGCGGGCGCGAGCCGCAACCCATGGACACCGACGCGGAGGTCCCGGAGTTCAAGGGCGCGAAGAGGACGGCGGTCGATGATTTCGAGCACGATTACCTGCAACGGATCATGGCGAAGACCAATGGCAACATCGCCATGGCCGCTGCACGGGCGGGCATCGAGCGTCACTACCTGCGGACGCTGCTGAAGAAGCACGGCCTGCACGTCCCGCGCGAGTGAGCAGAGCGCTAGCCGCTAAGGCGATTACGGATTCATCACGACGGTGACTGCGCCGGTGGCTGAATTCCAGGTGAGCGAGCCGTGCTGGAAGTCCGATTTGCGACCTCCGGTGACGACTTGTTCGCCGGAGATGGGATAGCCAAGAGCTCCAGCTTCCCAGCCCAGCGCCGCCCATTTGTCACGAATGAAGCCGAGCACCTCGTGCGCGCCCGTCTCCTCCGTCCAGTAGATCGAGCCGTGCTCGAAGACGTTGTAACGACCTTTCATGTCGGGGGTCTGGATCTCGTCGCCGATGGGGTAACCGAGCACGCCGGCCTCCCACGCGAGGGCCTTCCATTGGTCGCGGATGACGCCGTGCACCTCGAAGGCGCCGGTCCCTTGCTTCCAGTAGATCGAGCCGCGATCGAAGACCGTGTAACGGCCCACGCCGTCGGGGGTTGCCTGCTCGTTCGTGGTGGGCACGCCGAGGACGGAGCCGCACCCGCCGAGCGCGTCGTACTTCGCCCCGATCGCGCCGCTCGCCAGGCCGCCGGCGCCGGGGCAGCGCGTGCCGCCTCCTCCGGTGCCGCCGATCGCCGCATAGCCCTTCGGCGGCACGAGCGTGGCGAGCTGGTCGAACGTCAACCAGTATTGCTGGTGGCCACCAAAATTGGCCGGGTCGGCAATATAGGCTTCACGCGTATCGGGGTTGTATCCAATGACCGTGAAGTAATGGAAGATGGTGTCGTTATTTGGATATCCGGGCGGGTGGTTGCTGGGCTGCGCGACGATGTTCGCCACGACCGTATAATTCTGATCGATGCTCCTGACGAGATCGTCCCAGAAGCGACTCTTCTCCTCCGGCGTGGGCGGATCGTGGGGCAATATCGTCGACACATAGGGCGCGCCGCCGAGATTGGCATTCAGAACGTCCCTCACTTGATCGATCGAGTCTGTTCCTCGGGTCGTCGTATGAAGCTGCGTGGCCAGGCTCGCTTGGCTAGGCGCGCTCATGCGCGCGGAGAGCGCGATCTTGGTCGCGGTGGGGCCGCACCAGTAGCCCGTCGTCTGTCTCTCGTACTGGACGTTCAAGATCTTCCAGTTGTGGTCGGTCAGCGAGTCGGAGCTCTGCCCGGTCGACTCGGCGCCCGCGCTCGTACAGCCGGCGACGGCGGCGGAGAGCACGAACAACGCGACGAATGCCGTCCTCATTGCGCACCTCCGTCGGCAGCGGGCGTCGTCGCATTCGTCGCGTTCGCGTTCATCGCGACGGTGACCTCGCCGGTCGTCGAATTCCAGGTGAGCGAGCCGTGTTGGAAATCCGATTTGCGACCGCCGGCGACCGGTTGTTCACCAGAGATGGGATAGCCGAGAGCTCCCGTTTCCCAGCCCAGCGTCGCCCACTTGTCGCGAATGAAGCCGAGCACCTCGTGGGCGCCCGTCTCCTCCGTCCAGTAGATCGAGCCGTGCTCGAAGACGTTGTAACGACCCTTCATGTCGGGCGTCTGCATCTCGTCGCCGATCGGATAGCCGAGCACGCCGGTCTCCCAGGCGAGCGCCGCCCACTGATCGCGGATGACGCCGTGCACCTCGAAGGCGCCGGTCGCCTGCGTCCAGTAGATCGAGCCGCGATCGAAGACGGTGTAGCGGCCCACGCCGTCAGGAGTCGCGAGCTCGTTCGTCTTGGGGA
>JAXDMI010000776.1:0-9283 GCA_034666145.1 Myxococcales bacterium
GAGAAGCTCTCCTTCGATCCGTGGCACGCGCCCGTCGAGTTTCGCCCACTCGGCGAGCTGATGCGCGCACGCAATGCCGCCTATCGACTCTCCACGATCGAGCGCAAGGCGGCCGGCGAGCCCGATGGCACGGAGACGTTCGACTGAAGAGCGCGCGAGACGCCGCTCAGAACCACGTCTCCCACGCGCCCGCCACGAAGGCCGCATGGCACGTCGCCGAGATGCGATCGACCTCGCCCGCGAACGACTGGATCTGATGCAGCCGATAGCTGTCGATGACCACGACCGTGCCCGCCTCGTACGTGCACGTCAGAGGCATGCGCTCCGAGCTCTCGTCGTCGTCCTCGTCGTCATCCGCCCCGTCCGCGGCGTCGTAGCCGCGACGATCCTCGCCGTCGTACATCGCGTCCCACACGCGCAGGCCGCCGCCCGATACCGGCGGTTGCAGCATCACCACCAGCGTGAGCGCCGGCGCGCGGATCGCGGCATGCGCGGGCGTCAGCCCCTCGGTGTCGAAGTGGATCTCGCCACCGCGCGTGGCCACGAGGCCGCCCGCCGGGAAGACGTGCACGCCCGGCCCGCACCATCCGGCGCGCGGCACCACCGGCGCGCCGACCACGCGCGCGACGAGCGCCCGCATTGCAGCCTGTAGCCCCGGGCATGCGTGCTCCACCACCGCGTCCGACGCCGACGCCTTCGCGAAGTAGTCCGCCGCACGATCCTGCTCGAGATGCGTGTACCAGGCGCGACCAAGGCTGAACTGCGCGCCGTCGAAGTCGCTCACCCACGCCTCACGGGCCTCGCGCACTCCCGCCGCCCAACGCGCCGCGCGCTCGGCGTCGACGGCCGCCGGAAGCTGCACCGCGAGCGACGTCTCGAGGAGCGGAAGCAGCGGAAGCAGCGGCGCTTCCGTCCCCTCCGACCCCTCGCTCATCGGCCTTTGCTCATTTGGCGGCGGCGAGCGACGACTGCGGAACGCAGCATGCCGCGTGCTTGTCGACGACCACCGAGAGCGTGCGCTCGCGATCGGCCCAGAACGCCTTCTCCGCAGGCGACTTCGCGGCGGAGACGCGCGACGCGGTCCGTTGCAGCTGCGCTCGCCAGTCGTTCATCACGTCGATCGGGATGTCAGCGATGATCTCGTCCTTCGACTTCGCCGCCACCGCCACCGGCTCCTTCATCGTGTAGCCGACCCCGTGGAGCAGGTGATCGACGAATGGACGATCGAGCACGTCGACATACGCGAGCACGCGCTTCGGGCGACCATTGCGCGACACCGCGCTGCCCGCGAGCTGCTGCATCCAGGCGTGGCGACGCGACACGAGGGGATTGCCGCCGCGATGACGTGCCTCGGCGTCGGTGGCGAGCAGCACCTTCTCGGCGAGGTCCGAGCCGTTGGCGACGTCGAAGTTGTAGAGCTTCGGTGCAGCGAGCACCTCGGCCTCGCGCTTCGCGATCTCCGCTTCGTCCCACGGGTCGACGGGTGCGGGCGGCGCGCCGAGGTCCTGCTCGCGGAACCAGTCGATCGGCTCCACCGCTGCGCCGTGTTGCTTGGCGAGGTTCGCCACGTACGTCATCTCGAACGATGCGTCTTCGAGGTGGCCCTCGCGATACGGATCCACGCGGACCGCGATCAGCACGAGATCCGGCTTGAACGACGCCAGCACGTCGCCGAGCTTGGAGAGCGGATAGCGGCTCTCCACCATGTGCATCTTGCCGATGGTGCCCACCACGGTCGCCTGGTACGCCGGCTCCGGCGGCGGCGGACACGGCCGCGGCTTCGGTTCACGCGCGGGCACGCGCTCCCCCGGCTCGCACCCGAGCACGAGCGTGCTCGACGCGACGGCCGCTCCGAGCACTGCGACCAGAGCGACGGCGTGCGTCAGGCGCGCGCCGAACAGCGTGGCCTTCACCGTCATCAGAGCGAGGAGACGCGTGTCATCAGTCGACCGCAGAGATCGGAGCCGGCATTCTTCGCGCGCTCGAGCGTGAGCCCCTCGCGGAACATGCTCGCCGCCGCCGTCTCGTTGCCGATGAGGAGATGACAGATCCCGAGCATCTCGAAGTCCTCGGGCTCGTTGTGCTTCGAGACCATGTCGGTGAGCGGAGCGATCGCGGCACGATGCGCGTCGATCAGCTTCTCGCTCTTCGGTCCCGTTCGCTTGGCGAGGATGAGCAGCTTGAGGGCCTGGCGCATGTCCTCGGGCCGGTTCTCGGTGAAATCGGGCCGCGTGAAGAGCGCTTTGTACCCGTCGAAAGACCCCTCCGCGTCGCCGCTGCGGGCAAGGGTGACGATCTCTTTGACGGCGCCGACCAGGGCTTCCTTGCTCATGATGGGACGAGGATACTTTGCCCGGGGCGCGACTGCGAGCGGCTGATATCCTCCATCGATGCGGCCGGCCACGTCGCCTCGGAGCGGGATCGGCCTCGTTGCGGCCGCGATCTGCGCCTCGGCCGCGCTTTCGAGCGCGGCCTGCGGCTCTACCGGTACGGCGGATCCCGGTCCGGGCATCGAGGCGGGCCCCGATGCCGAGCCCGATGCGGAGCCCACGCCCGACGCCTCCCCGGTGGTCGATGCCGGTCCCGACGTCGCCGACGCGAAGCCCGACGTGGTCGTTCCGCCGGCGCATTTCTGTGCAGGGCTCGTGCCCGTGCCGAGATTCTGCGACGACTTCGACGACGGTGACCTGACGAACGACTGGACGGCGTCGGCGGTGCAGGCGGCGGGGACCGTCTTCGAGCTCGACACCTCGACGTCCACGAGCGCCCCGGCGTCGTTCCACGTCCTCACGACGGCGGAGATGGCCGCGGCGTCGAACAACGCGCTGCTGCGCTCGACCACGTTGGGGACCGTGAGCCACGCGAAGCTCGCGTTCTCGGTGCTGCTGCCGAGCGTGACGTTCACGAAGGGTGCGATCGCCATCGCGCGCTTCCACATCACCGTGAACGATTCGTACGTCCTCTATCTTCGCAGTCCGGACGCGGCCGGCAACATCGCGACGCTCGAGGAGAACGTCATGGGCGTGACCACCGAGCACGCGCTCTCGAAGCTCCCTACGGCGGCAACGTGGACGCGCGTCGCGATCGATCTCGATCTCGTGAACGGCAAGGCGAGCGTCACGTTCGACGCGCAGAAGGCCCTCGATGCGGCACCGATCACCGTCAGCGCGGGCACGGAAGCGACGGTCCGGATCGGCGCCATCATCGACGGTCCGTCCGACGCCTTCGAAGCGCACTTCGACGACGTCGTCATCGACTACTGACGCCTCATGCTGGGATCGCGCGCGTTGCGCGCTGGGTCAGTGACCGTATTTGACGCCGCAGCCGTAGGCCTTCGTCTCCGCCGTCGCGACGGGACGACCCGCAGCGACATCGGCGATCGCCGTCTCGACGTAGCTCACGAGCTTCCCGCCGGTCGGGCTCTCGCCTTCGCCGTCGGGTGAGTTGTCGACGGCGCCGCGATAGACGAGCGTGCCCTTCGGGTCGACGACCATGATGTGCGGCGTGTTCGTCGCGCCGTAGATCTTCCCGACAGCGCCCTGCTCATCGAGAAGGATGGGATGGTCCATGCCGAACGTCTTGGCGGCCTCGCGGTTGACGTCGGCGCCCGCGCCTTGTTTACCGGCCGCGCCCGAGTTCACCGCGAGCCACACGACGCCGGCCTTCGTCTCACGACGCGCGGTGTCCTTGAGCGAGCCCTTCGTGTGCGAGGCCTTCACGAACGGGCAGCCCGGGTTGAACCATTCGAGGACGACGGTCTTGCCCTTGAACGAGGAGAGGCGAACGTCCTTGCCGTCGAGATCCTTCAGCGCGAAGTCGGGCGCGGGCTTGCCGACCTCGGCATGCTCCGACGGATTCGCGGCGACGGTGTTGCCGCCCGCGGCGGTGGCCTGCGTGGCAGGCGTTGCGGCAGCGGACGTCGTGGGGTCGGCGCTCGCCGGCTCCTTCGAATGACAGCTCGTCGCGAGCACGGCCGAGCCTGCGAGCGCGGTCAGGGTGAGGGCGAGGAACGTCGAGGAGATACGCATGGCCCTTTGTCTAGCGCATGTTCCCGCCACCCGCGCATGTCGATTGGTTGGCCGCGACACGGTTCGCCGATCGGGCACAACGCGGCACAAGCAAAGGCCACCAGGACGGCTGATTCACCGTGATTTTAGGCGTTTTCGCTGGCCCAGCTGTTGCTCTGGCGCTGCTTCATGCTTGCGACTCATCCTTTCCGCACCTCGGCCTCTCTCCTCTTGCTCCCGCTGCTCCCGTTGCTGGCGGTCTCGGCCGCTGCGTGCGGCGGAGGCATCGCGCCGTCCGGCACGACCGGCGATGGAAGCGGCACGAGCACGGGCACGTCGGGCACGTCGGGCACGTCGGGTGGCTCCGTCAACTCGGGCGCGAGCGGCGCGAGCGGCGCGACCCGCGCGGGCTGCACGGTTGGCAGCTACACCTTCTGCCGCTGCAACGACGGCTCCGAAGGAACGGCGGAGTGCCTCTCGGACCGCAGCTTCAGCGCATGCATGTGCAACCTCGTCCCGCCGGCGACTCCGCCGCCGTGCTCGTACCCGCCGGCCGACAATCCTGCCGACTGCCCCGGAAGCTACTCGCACACGTACCAGGGAGAGCCGTGTCCCGTGATGAACTTGCAGTGCATCTACCCCGGACAGGGCGACGGCGACGCCAACGGATGCGCCTCGACCGCAGGCCTGCAGTGCCGCGTCGCTCCCGGCGGTGGGCTGTTCTGGACGGCCACGCAGTAGCAGCGTCTCAGCGCACGCGCGCGCGGATCTCGCGATCCTCTTCGCCGAGCTTGCGGATGGCGTCGAGCGTGTGCTCGGAGATGCGTCGATGGAGACGCGGGCTCGGTGCGCCGTCGAGCATGTCGCCGAAGTCGACGGGCTTGCCGAACACGACCGTGACCGGCGCGCCGTTCTTCATGTAGTTCGAGCCGACCTGACGAACGATGTCGTTGCCGAGCCCGTTCACGAACACCGGGATGACGGTGGCCTTGCCGCGCGCGGCCTGGATGATGCGACCGACGCCGCCCTGTGCCGGAAGCAGCGTGTACGGATCGTCGGTCTTGTTGCGCGTGCCCTCGGGATGCAGCCCGACGAACGCGCCGCCTTGCTTGATGAGGCGCACCACCTCGTCGAGGCTCGCGAGGTTCAGCGCCGCGCGCTTGCGCTCGCGGAAGACCGGCGGGTACATCGCGAAGAAGCTCATGATGCCGTTGACGGCGAGACCGAGCGGCTTGTCGTAGAAGAACTGCGAGCGCACCGGGAAGACGAGGCGCTGCGGCATGCCGCGCTTCACGAGGTACGCGGTCACCACGTACAGATCGAAGAAGCTGCGATGGTTCGAGACCAGGATGGTGCTCGCATCGCGATCGAAGCGCGGGAGCCTATCGAGGCCGTGGACGTGACGGAGGTTCTTGATCGACTGCTCGATCCAGTTCGCGCCGATGTGGCGCTGCAAGAAGCGGATGCCGCGATCGAGCGCGCCCGACTCGAACGTCTTGCGCACGAAGCCGATCTGCCATCGCTCGACCGGCGTGAGCGCGTCTTCGCCGAAATGCGAGCGATCGAGGAGGTCACGCGTCGTGACGTCGTCGATCGTGCGGGGACGGCTCTCAGCCTTCGTTTCCGACATCACGCTAACGGCTCCGTTCTGCACGCCGATGGAATGGTCAAACCGCGCCCCGGCCGCAAGCCCCTGCGTCTTTCCCCCCCGCGTTCTGCCAATACAGAATCCACAGCAACCCCCGACCCTGGGTCATGAACCCCGAAATGACCCTGGGTCAGGAGACGCGAAATGACCCTGGGTCATGAAGCCCGGAATGACCCTGGGTCATCACTCAGCACCTCCCGACCCTCGGTCATGAAGCCCGGAGTCATCGACAGCACCTCCCGACCCTGGGTCATAAAGGCCGAAATGACCCTGGGTCGGGAGACGCCAAATGACCCTGGGTCATGAAGCCCGAAATGACCCTGGGTCGGGAGAGGCCAAATGACCCTGGGTCGGGAAGGCCGAAATGACCCTGGGTCGGGTCAGCAGCTGGCGTGGCCGGTGGGGAAGATTTTGCCGGGGTTGAGGAGGCCGCTCGGATCGAAGACGCGCTTCAGGTCCTGCTGGAGGGCGATGAGCTCCGACGATTGCTCGAGCGGGAGATACGCCGCCTTCAAGACACCGATGCCGTGCTCGCCGCTCAGGGTGCCGCCGAGGCGGATGGTCGCGCGCATCAGGCCGTCGATCGCGCGGTCGACCGCGGGTCGCTCGGCGTCGTCGTTCCAGAGGAAGTTCACGTGGAGGTTGCCGTCGCCGGCGTGACCGTAGGTGAGGTGTCGCACGCCGGTCTCGTCGCCGATGCGATCGACTTCGACGAACAGATCGACGAGGCGAGAGCGCGGTACCACGATGTCTTCCGAAAGCTTGTACTTCGCAAGCTTTCGCGTCGCGGGCGAGAGCTGGCGGCGCGCCTCCCAGAGGCGGGCGCGCTGCGATGCGTCCTGCGCAGCGACCACATCGATGGTCTTGCCGCCCTCGGTGAGCGCGTTGCCGAGGCGTTCGAGCGCGTCGTCGAGCTGCGTGCCGGCGTTGCCGTCGACCTCGACGAGCAGCATGGCGCGCGCGCGCGGATCCACCGCCACGCTCTGCGCGCGAATGGCCTCGAGCGTCGGGCCGTCCATCAGCTCGAGGCAACGCGGCACGAGCCCGGCCGCCACCACGCGACGCACGGCATCGGCGGCGGCGCGCACGTCGTCGAAGAGCGCGAGCACGGTCGCGATCTCGGTGGGCTTCGGCACCAGCTTGAGCGTCACCTCGGTGAAGACGCCCAGCGTGCCCTCGCTGCCCACGAGCAGCGCCGTGACGTCGTACCCGGTGACGCCCTTGATGGTGCGCCTGCCGGTGCGGAGGACGCGGCCGCCCATCAAGCATGCCTCGAGCCCGAGCACGTACTCGCGCGTGACGCCATACTTGAAGGCGCGCGGACCGCCGGCGTTCTCGGCGACGTTGCCCCCGATCATGCAGGTCTTCAGCGAGTTGGGGTCGGGCGGATAGAAGAGCCCCTCGGCCTCCACCGCGTCATGAAGATCCGCCGTAATCAAGCCGGGCTGCACCACCGCGAGCAAGTTCTGGCGGTCGATCTCGAGGATCTTCCCCATCGTGGCCGTCGCGAGGACGATTCCGCCGGCCACCGGGACCGCGCCGCCGGTCCGACCGGTCCCACCGGCGCGCGGCGTCACCGGAACGCCGTGCTTCTCGGCAATCGTGAGCGTGGCGGCGACGTCGGCCGTGTCCCGGGCGAAGACCACCGCGTCCGGCATCCGGCCCATGGCCTCGCTCTCGTCGAGCGCGTGGGAGTTGCGCCCGGCCTCGGTCGTGTCCACCTTCGACGGCCCCAGCCGACGCTCGAGCTCGATCAGCGCTCGTTCGACGGCCTCTCGCGCAGGCAGACGGACCTGGGGAGCAGCGACCAGCACCCTCGTTTCATAGCACTTCATGGCACTCGACGGCGGAGCACGATTCTCGTGCCGTGAATCGTACTCGGGCCGTTTGGCTCTATCCTGAACCCGAACATGTTCCACGACGCGGGTGCGCGCGCAGCGCACGAAGACCGCAAGCGCAAGAAGCGCGGCGACGATCGCTGGGAGACGCTGAAGCGTCGCGTCCAGATGCTGGCGCGCGTCGACGGTCACGCGGTCCTGCTCGCCGAAGGCGTCCACGTCGCGACGCCGCAGCGCGTCCTCGATGCGGAGCGCATCACGAAGCGGCTCCGAGAGCACGGCGTCCTCGACCTCGACACCCTCGAGAAGGCGATGGCCAGCGAGCGACCGCCGCTCCGCATCACCCGCGAGGTGCTCGCCACCGCGCAGCGCGATCTCCGCGCACTGGTGGCGCCTCCCGCGCTCGCGATGGCGCGCGATCGACGGCGTGCGCTGTCTCGCTACGGCGACGTCGACGAGGCATGGCTGAAGAAGAAGCGCGATCGCCTCGAGCTCCTCGCGAGCGCCGTCGCGTGCTCGGTGCCGCGCGCGCGCGATGAATGGTTCGAGGGCGTCGTCGATCTCGTGCGCCTCGTGCACGGCGCGGGCTCCGCCGACACGCTCCACGAAGCACGCGTTCGTCTCACCTCCCTCGGTGCGGAGCGACGTCGTCAGGCGCAGGAGCGCGTCGACGCGCTCGTCACCGCGCTCGAGACCGGAACGACGCCGGCCGACGCCGACCTCGTGCCGCTGGTGCTCGTCCTCGATCGCGCGCGCACGTTGCCTGGTCGTGCCCGACGGACGCGTGTGCTCGACGTCCTGCGCAAGGCGCTCGCGTGGCCGGCCGCACCGTCCGACGCCGTGCAGGATCTCGCGGCTCCGCTGCGCGATCGCAGCTTCGCGTCCGCGGTCCGCGACGCCGGGCGCAACATGGTGCGCGCGCTCCCCTCCGCCCGCGATCCCCAGCTCCGGGATCGCACGCTCGAGATGCTCGCATTCTACGGCCTCACGTTCCGCATCGGTGACGACGGCATTCCGCTGCTCTCTCCCGAGGACATCGAGAGAGCGATCGCCAAGAAGAGCGACTGCGAGGACCTCCGCAAGAGCAACGTGACCCTCGCGCAGGCGCTCACGCTCGTCGAGCAGCCGTTCAAGAAGTTCTCGCGCCGCAAGGTCGCCGACTGGGTGGCCGACGGCCTCGAGCTCGAGCTCGTCGTTCGCGCCTGCAAGGAAGGCCATGCCGACGCGCTGGTCCGCGCGCCGAACGTGCGTGCTGCGCGGGCGTTCGCGACATGGGCGACGAAGCTCGTGCCCCACTACCGCGCGCTCGGGATCACGTTCGAGCTGTCGCCGGAGCTCTTCACGCATCTGCCCCGCAACGAAGACGTCGCGGTGCTCGCGGTGTGCCTCATGGAGCAAGCGGGCGCGGCCACCGGCGCGCGAGCCGCGGCCGCTGCGGGCGGCGTTAAGACCGACCCGATCGCCGTGCTCGACGCGACGCTCGGCATGTTCAGCAAGCTGCCGGTGAAGGCCGCGGGCATCCTCGATCGGCTCAAAGGCACGAGCCCCGGCGCGGGCAAGAAGGCATTCCCCGAGCTCGCGGAGTGGCTCGGCGACGACGCGCTCCTCGATCGTTTCGTGCATCTTGCACATATCGCCGGCGTGCCCGTCAGCCTGGGAAAACAGCTGCGCGAGGACTTCGAGCACGAGGGCAAAGCCGCGCGCGAGCGGGCACACCTCGCCTCGATGACGGTGCGCTCCGATCGACAGGAGGCGCGCTTCGCCGTCCTCTCCGCCGGCGATCGCACGCT
>JAXDMI010000777.1:0-4249 GCA_034666145.1 Myxococcales bacterium
CGATGAAGCCCAACGTCGCGTACTGCAAGACGTGCCACACCGCGTACACGGGAACCGACTTCGACATCCTCAGCGGACGCACGAACGCGAAGAAGGCGCTCTTCGAGCTCCAGGCCGAGCTGAACGCCAAGGGCCTTCTCACCCGAGCGGCCGCAGCGCCGTACGGCGCGCTCACCGACGAGGACCTCGCGGATGCCCAGTTCAACCTCGACCAGACGCGGCCGGGCGGCAACGGCGGCGCGAACTGGTCGCTCGACGCCGAGATGGCCGGTGTACTCTACAACTACCTGGTGCTCGCCCGCGGCAAGGACCTCGGCGTCCACAATCCGACGTACCAGAAGCAGCTGCTCTTCGATTCGATCAAGAAGGCCAAGGGCGGCGTCGACCCGACGAGCATCAGCCGGCCCTGACACGGTGGGCACGGTGCGCGCGGGCGCGCCGTTATGTCTCAGATCGGGCGAGCTGTGGCTGCGTAGCGTGAGCGACGCAGCTCGAGCATCGCGATCGGGGCCGTATTCCGCGTGGCACGAGAAGCGCAGAGGGCGTCGCCACCCATGATGATCAAGCGACCCATTCTCGTCGGCAGCCTCCTCTCTCTCTTTCTCTGCTCGCTCGTCGCGTGCGCCGGTGATCCCGCCAAGCAAGCGGACAGCGCGCACGACGCGGAGCTCAAGTCGGAGCGCAAGCAGATCGAGAACACGGCGGACAACCGCAGCGAGACGCGCGTCAATGCTGCCGAGGCGCAGCGTGACAACACCGATGCCGTCGCGACCGGCAACACGGCGCCCGCCACGAAGAACAACGCGTCCACCAACGCGACGCTCGCCGACGCGAAGATGACCGAAGCGCGTGACATCGCGCGTGCGAAGTCGACGGAGCGGCTCGAGAAGCTCGATGCGAAGACCTCCGAGCTCCGGCAGCTCGTCGACAAGGCGGGCGGCAAGGCCCCGACCGCGGCGCGCGACTCGCTCAAGACCGTGGACACGCAGCGCGGGCTCGTGACGGCCGCCCTCGATCAGTTCCCGCGTGTCTCGAACGACGACTTCAAGCAGGCGAAGACGAGCCTCGACACGCAGCTCGACATCCTCGACGGCCTCGTGAAGAAGGCGACCACCGAGGTCGGCAAGATCAAGAAGTGAGCGACGGCCCCGTGGCCGTCAGCTCGCTCAGCGGGTCGACGGAACCGGCTTGTCGGACATCGACGTGCGCGTGATGTGGCGACGGAGCCGGGTCTCCGTCGCGTAGAGCCGTAGCACCGCGACGGCGAGAGACATGAGCACCGGCCCGATGACGAGGCCCTTCAGTCCGAACACCTCGACGCCGCCGAAGAGCGCGGAGAACGTGACGAGCGAGGGCATCTCGCCCTCGCCGCCGACGAGGCGCGGCCGGATGTAATAGTCCGAGAGCGCGACGACGAGCAACCCGCCCCAGATCAGCTCGAAGATGCCGCGCCCCGGCTGTCCGATCACGATGAGGACCACGCCCGCGGGTACCCATACCAGCATGGTGCCGACGGCGGGGACGAGCGACGCGACGGCGGTGGCCGCGCCGAAGAAGAACGGCTCGGGCACGCCGGCGATCCAGTAACCGACGGTCGCGAGCACGCCTTGCGCGAGGCCGGTGACGATGGTGCCCATCAACGTCGTTCGCCCCACGCGCCGGAACTCCGAGAAGAGCGAGCGTGTGTAGTCGGGGCGGAGCGGGAACGTCTCCTGCGCGCGCACCGATACCGATTCCCAGTTCCGCAGCATGAAGTGCATCGTCATCATGACGAAGAAGAAGCCGAGCAGCGACGAAGCGAGCCCACCGATGATGGTGTCGGCGTCGCTGGCGGTGCGCGTCGCGGCCTCTTCGGCGAGCCTGCGCGCGCGCTTCGTGAGCTCGTCGGTGGTGATGCCGAAGCGCTCGGTCCTGCTGCCCACCCAGTAGAGGACGCGATCGGCCATGCCGCCGGGACCGACGATGGCAATGAGCTCGCGCGCGAGCAGCACACCCTTCGTCACGAACAGCCACCCGAGCGCGAAGACGCTGCCCGCGAGCGCGACAGTCGAGCCCATGACCACGACGAGCGCCGACCAACCCACGCCGAGCCGCGGCTTGAGTCGCCCGTAGAGCGGCTGCACGACGAAGGCGACGAGCATTCCGAGGAGGATGCCGACGCCGATCGGCATGATGATCCAGCCAATGCCGATGACCGCGGCGAGCGCCGCCCACTTCAGCGCGCCGTGCTCCTCGCGTGAGACCTCGGCGGCCTCCTCTTCGACGGTGAGCGCGGGCGATGAGGGGCTGCGGTCCTTTTCGTCGATCATCGTTCGCACGAGTACCACGACCGACGCGAATGGCGCGCCGAGTAGACAAGTAGAGGAGTCGAATGGGGCAGAACGTCGCCGACGTTCGTACGCGCGGGGCGTTTGCGGGATAGCCTCGGCGCGTGAGCGTCGCCGAAGCCAATGCACTCTGCATGCAATGCGGACTCTGCTGCGACGGCACGTTCTACGGCAGTGTCGTCGTGGCCGACGGCGAGAAGGCACGCCTCGAACGCGTCGGTCTGCGCGTGGTGCAGGCCGACGGCGCTACGGCGATGCCTCAGCCGTGCTCGGCGCTGCGCGGGTGTCTCTGCGCGGTGTACGAGGAACGACCCAGCGCGTGCGCGGCGTACGAGTGCACGCTGCGCAAGCGGGTCAGCGCCGGCGAGCGCACGATGGACGATGCGACGGCGAAGGTGACGCAGATGCGCGCGCTGCTCGCCAGCATTCGCACGGGATTCGAGTGCCCCGAGTCGATGTCGATCTGGGAGCGCATCCTCGCGATGGAGGAGCCGCAGACGGCGGAGGGAGCGGCCGCCGCTGCTCGGAAGTACGCCGTCGCCATCAACGCGGTCGGTGAGCTGCTGGCCCTGGGTCGCGCAGAGTTCGAGCCACGCTTCGCCGGCGGCGGCTCGCGCTGACCGCCTGAATCAGCGGGTCGCGAAGTCGATGCCGGGGACGGCCGCCATCCAGCGATCCTTGCCGACCGGCTGCACGATGATGCGCTCGCGCCAGTACTTGCCGCGGCGGTCCTCGAAGCCGAGCGCAACGACACGCGGGACGATCTCCTCGAAGCGCCGCAGGTCACGCAGCGCAGCGCGGAGGTTCCACGTTGGAACGTCGCCGGCGCTCCGCGAGCAGCTCAGGTGCTCCACGAAGCTGGTCGATTCGACGAGCTCGCCGAGCGGCGAGAGCGGTGAGGCGAGGAGCGCGCGCGTGCCGGCGTCGGGCGGATCGAGCTTGGCCGACGTGACGTGAAGCGACGTGCTTCCGCCGAAGAGTCGATACGCGGCGATGGAGAGCGGCCCCGATCGCTCGCGCCATTCGGTGCCGCCGGCGACGTCGTCGAGCTCGGTCGGCTTCTCTTCGAAGGAGCCCTTCGCGCAAACCTCACGGACGAGCGCGCGCACCTCGTCGAGGCGATCGGCGCGGATCTCCGCCATGAGGAGGCGCGAAGCGCGAGCGGCGCTGCCTTCGTGGATCAGCGTCTCGTGGAGCACGACGCACTCACGAAACGGCTCGAAGAGCGCCTCCAAACGAGCGTCGCCACGAAGGAGCGCCGGCGAGAGCGTGATGCTCGTTCCGTCGGCAGCGTCGTCAGCGGGAGCGTCGGCGAGCCGCACGACCTCACGATACTCCGCTTGTCCTCTCGGTGCCCGCGTCGATCGCTTGGCTCAGAACTTGGCGACGACGAGGCTCGAGTAGAAGAGCGGCGTCTTCGGGGGCTCGGGCTGGAGAAAGGTCGGCGTGCGGACGGCGGCATGGACCCTGGCGGCGCCCTTCGGCGCGCCCTTTTCGACGAGACCGAGCACGTCGAGGAGAACCATGACCGTGGCTACGGGTGCGCTGGTGCTGGTCGTCGCGGCCTTCTCCGCGATGGCGACCGCGCTCGTCGCGGTCGTCGCGGTCGTAACAGGTGGCGGGCCGGCCGGCGGATCCGCGTGCGCCGTCGCGGTGTTCGCCATGACGGCGAGCGTTGCGGCGGCGGCGAGGGCGAGGCGCAGGCGAGTCATGCATCACCGTCGAGCACGCACCGTGCCGTCACGGCACACCGCGAAAAACGCGGCGGAACGTGCGCCCGGGGGGCGAAACGGTGGCGCGTGATCCACGCGCGCGATCCGGGGTGATCGCGCGCTGCGTGGCGGTCTGGTGCGCAGCGTCGCGCAGGCGCGGTGCTCGGCAGGCGTCCGATTGGAGATGTCGAGTCAGGGCGATGACGAGCC
>JAXDMI010000778.1:0-3557 GCA_034666145.1 Myxococcales bacterium
CTCGTATTTCTGGGTCGATACGAGCGGTCCCGGCAAGCGCAGCCGTATCCGCGGGATCCTCGCCGACGTCGCGGCCAAGAGCGACGCGCAGGCGGTCGCCCGCGGTGAGCGCTCGGTCGGTCCGTTCCACGTCGGCACCGACGTGGACGCCGCCATCGGCAGCACCGCCGTCGCCGCCAACGCCGCGCCGGCTGTCGTCGAAGAGGACGAGAGCGACGCCGTCGCGCAATAGCGCAGTACAATCGGCGAGCTGATGGAGGATCCCGACGTCCAGCGGCTCGTCCGTGACCAGCGCCTCGTCGCCGCCGCCGAGCTCGCGAGCTCACGAGGCGACGCGCGCACCGCGAGCTCGCTCTTCGAGCGTGCTTGCGAGTTCCGTCGCGCTTCGGACGAAGCGTTTCGCGGCGGCGACTTCGCGCGCGCGCTTCCGCTCGCCCTCGAGGGCAAGGACGACGACGCCGCCGAGCGCGCGCTGCCCGAGCTCCTGCGCGATCCGGTGGCCTCCGAGCGCGTCTCGTATCACCTCGAGCGACGCGGCGATCACGTCTGGTCCGGTCGCATCCTCGAGGCCATCGGAAAGCGCGTGGCTGCCGCGCGCGCCTACGAGCGCGCCGGCGAAGCCATCAAGTCTGCTGTCCTGCTCGAGGCCGAGGGCGACGTCATCGGCGCGGCGCGCGTCCTCGAAGCGCAAGCGAGGAAGGACCCCACGCGCGGCGCGATCCACGTCGCGCTCGGCGGCATCCTGCTTCGCTACGGCAAGGTCGACGCGGCCGTGCGCGCGCTCCAGAAAGTCCACGCGGGTAGCCCCGAGCGACGCGCCGCGCTGACCATCCTCCTCGGCGCGCTCGATCGTCTGGGTCTCTCGCAGGCGCGCGTCGAGGCCTCTCAGGAGCTCGCTGCGCTCGGCGGTCCGATCGAGGAGACCGGCGAGGCCGAACCGCAAGCGCTCTCGGTGCGCGCACGTCTCTTCGGCCGCTACGAGATCATCCGCGAGGTGGCGTCGTCGCCGAGCGCCCGCGTCCTCGAATGCATCGACGGCGTGCGAAGCGAGCGCGTGGCCGTGAAGATCTTCGCGGGCTACGACGCGCGTGGCGGCGGGCGCGATGCGCTCGCGCGCTTCGAGCGCGAGGTCCGCGTCCTCGGCACGCTCGATCATCCGAACATCGTGCCGCTGCGCGACTACGTGCCCGAAGGCCCCGCGCTGGTGCTCGCCTGGATGGGACGCGGCACGCTCGAGCACATGATCGCCGCCGAGCCGCTCGCTCCGGCGCGCGCCGTGGAGATCGCGCAGGCTGTGCTCGCGGCGCTCGGCGAGGCCCATCGCCTCGGCGTCATCCATCGCGACATCAAGCCCGCGAACGTCCTCTTCGACGACGCCGGCGTGACGCGGCTCGGCGACTTCGGCGTCGCGCACCTGAGCGATCTCTCGGCCACTGCCACAGCCGGCGTCATCGGCACGCTCGGCTACATGAGCCCGGAGCAGCGCGAGGGTCGACCGGCGAGCGTGCGCAGCGATCTCTACGGCGTCGGCGCGATGCTCTGGGAGATGCTCACCGGCGAGCGCCCCGACGCGGCGAGCTCGGGTGCAACGATGCGAACGCGTCCCAGCGGCGTACATCGCGATCTCGATACGCGGCACGACACGCTCGTCCTCTCGTTCCTCGCCGCAGAGGTCGCGGGTCGTCCCGAGGACGCGTTCGCGGCTCGACGCGCGCTCGGCGCGCTCAAGTGGCCGCACACCATCGAGCGTGTGGCTGCACCGCGCGTCGAACGCCAGAAGAGCGATCACCCCACGGCGATGCGCCTCGCGGTAGAGCCCGATGGCACGGCGATGGATCGCTGGCTCGACCGACGCGTGGTCACCCTCGATCTGGACGCTCGCACCCTCGCGCGCGCCTCCGCGTTCGCGCGCGCCGATCATCCCGCGCTCCAGGCGGTCCTCCGCGTCGATCGCGCCGGCGAGCGGATCTGGCTGGCTGCGCCGCGCGGCGCTCCGCTCGCCGGCAAGCTCAACCCCACGCAGGCGGCGACGCTCCGCGATGCGCTCGTTCGACTCCACGAGATCGGCGAGACGCACGGCAGCGTCGATCCCGAGCACGTCATCGTCGACGAGAACGGCGCCGTCGTCCTCGCGTTCACGCCGGCGCCGGACGAATCGGCGACGGCTGACCTCGATCGCCTCGGGCTCGCTCGCTTGAGCGGCTGAGCAGCGGAGCGGCTGAGCGGCTGAGACCGCCCCAAAACTTGCCGGGAGCCCCCGCGGCGTGTTGGATCTCGCTCCATGCGCCTCTCATGCTCTGCGTTCGTCGTCGCGCTCTGTGTCGCCTCGGTCGGGTTCGTCGCGTGCGGCGGCGAAGCTCCGCCCGCGAAGACCACCGCGGACGCGACGTCCTCGAAGACCACCGCGCCCACCACCACGGCGGCAGCGGTTCCGGCGAAGACCACCTCGTTGCGACGCTCCCAGGTGAAGCAGGGCATCGCGCGCGGACTCGGATACTTCCTGCAGAACGTGACCGTCGAGGACTACCCGGTCATGCGCAACAACAAGTTCTACGGCTTCAAGATCAAGAACATCAACGCCGAGCTCGGCGTCGATCTGCAGCCCGGTGACGTCGTCACACGCGTGAACGGCATGTCGATCGAGCATCCCGAAGAAGCGGACGCCGCGATGCGCAGCCTGGAGAAGGCACCGGCGCTGCGGGTCGACTTCGAGCGCGACGGCAAGCCGAGGACGCTCGAGCTCCCGATCACCGAGAACTGAGCGCGCGCGGCGGTCACGCGAGGGACGCTCGCGCGCCTACTTGAACGCCGCGAGGTAAGCCTCGTGGATGCGACGGTGCACGTCGTCGACCGTGCCCGTGCCGTCGACGACGACGATGCGGTCGTTCGGCATGTGCTTCGCGAGGTCCTTGTAGAACTGCGCGAGCGCGCGCTGCACCTCGTTCTGCTCGTAGAGCTGCGCGGGCTCGCCGCGCGACTGGCGACGGACGGCGGCGAGATCGGGCGCGAGATCGAGCACGATGGTCAGATCAGGACGCATCGCGTAGCGGTTCAGCGTGCGGATCCATTCGACGGCCTTGTCACCGCCGCTGCCGCTACTCACGCTCTGGTAGGCGAGGCTCGAGGCGTCATAGCGATCGGAGATCATCACGCCGCCGTCGGCGATGAACGGCTCGATGTCGCATTCGACGTGGTCCATGCGATCGGCAGCGAAGAGCAGCGCCATCGTCGCCCAGCCCGGCGCCCGGCGCTCGAGCGCGACGATGCGTCCGGTGAGCACCTGGCGCACGAGCGCGCCGATCGGGCCGTCACTGGGTTCGCGCGTGGAGCGCACCGGGAGACCACCCTCCGCGCGCAAGCGATCCGCGAGGCGCGCGACCTGCGTCGTCGTCCCTGCCCCATCGATCCCCTCGAGCACCACGAACCGGCCCTTGCTTGCGTTCGACATCACCCGCCTGGATAACCGAGCTGTCGCCGCGCGTCACTAGTCGCCCGCGCGCCTCCCGCTTGCTGCGCTTGCCTCGCTTCTCGTTCGCGCTTCTTTGGCTAGGCCGCCG
>JAXDMI010000779.1:0-2724 GCA_034666145.1 Myxococcales bacterium
TATGGGATGGCCTCAGCCATGGCGGATACGTCTGCGAAGGTAGGCGAGACAGCACGGATTTTTAGGCCCGGGGGCGACCCCTTCGGGACCCACCGCGCGCTCGATCCCAAGGGTGCACTGCCGCAGCCGGCGCTGCGCGTAGACAACGATTTCTCCAGGATCTACGCGGGTGAGCTGCTCCTGGCGGTCGATACGCTCAACGTCGACGCGGCCAGCTTCCGGCAGATGGAAGAGGCCGGCGCCGCCGCAGGAGAGGCCTCCGACGTCGCGGTTTCCCGCCGGGTCCTCGAGACCGTCCAAAATCGTGGAAAACAGCACAATCCGGTGACCGGCTCGGGCGGAATGCTGCTCGGACGCGTCCTCCACGTCGCCGAAGGCCATCCCGACGCCGGCGTCCTTCGTCCCGGCGATCGGGTCGCGAGCCTCGTTTCGCTGTCGCTGACGCCGCTCCGCATCGATCGCATCGTCGCCGTGCGAGCGGCGAGCGCGCAGCTCGACGTCGAGGGAGAAGCGATCCTCTTCGCGAGCGGAGCGTACGCGCGAATGCCCGACGACATGCCGGAGCGCCTCGCGCTCGCGGTGCTCGACGTCGCCGGCGCGGCCCCGCAGGTAGCGCGGCTCGTGAAGCCGGGCGCGAGCGTGTGCATCTTCGGCGCGGGCGGCAAGAGCGGGATCTTGTGCGCGGCCGAGGCACGTCGCGTCGGTGGTCCGTCGGCACGCGTGATCGGCATCGAGAGCCACGCGCCGTATGCCGACGACCTGCGAGCGCTCGGCCTCTGTGACGAGGTGCTCTCTCTCGATGCGCGCGATCCCGTCGCTGCGCGCACTGCAGTGCTCGCGGCGAACGGCGGACGCGAGGTCGATCTCGCGCTCTCGTGCGTCAACGTCACCGACGCGGAGATGAGCGCCATCCTCGTCACGCGTGACCGCGGCGTGACCTACTTCTTCGCGATGTCGACGAGCTTCACGAAGTCGGCGCTCGGCGCCGAAGGCGTCGGCAAGGACGTCGACCTCATGATCGGCAACGGCTACGCCCACGGCCACGCCGATCACTCGCTCGCGATGATGCGCGACATGCCTGCGGTGCGCGCGCTGTTCGAGAAGCGCTACACCTGAGCGCTACACCTGAGCGCCGAAGCGCTGCCGGCGCCCTTGACGACCCGCTCGCGCAGGGGTTTTGTGCGCCTCCCATGAGCTTCGCCCCGCGCCCCATCGCCGACGTCGCCAAGGATCTCGGCCTGAGCGCCGACGACTACGAGCCCTACGGTCGCGGCAAGGCCAAGCTCGATCTCGCGCTGCTCGAGCGTCCCGCCACCGGCAAGGGCCGCCTCATCCTCGTGACCGCGATCAACCCGACGCCCGCGGGCGAGGGCAAGACCACCACGTCGATCAGCCTCGCGATGGGCATGCGCCGTCTCGGCAAGAACGCCGTCCTCGCGCTGCGTGAGCCGTCACTCGGGCCCGTGTTCGGCGTGAAAGGCGGAGGCACCGGCGGCGGCAAGGCCTCGCTCACGCCCGCCGACGACATCAACCTCCACTTCACCGGCGACATCCACGCCATCACCACCGCGCACAACCTGCTGTCGGCGCTCGTCGACAACTCGGTCTACTTTGGGGACGTCATTCCCGACAAAGGCGAGATCGATCCGCGTCAGGTCACCTGGGGACGCGCGATGGACATGAACGATCGCTTCCTCCGCAAGACCATCGTCGGTCTCGGCGGCAAGGCCAGCGGCACGCCGCGCGAGGAGCGCTTCGACATCACCGCCGCGAGCGAGATCATGGCCATCATGGCGCTCGCGAGCGATCACGTCGATCTCGAGAAGCGCCTCTCGCGCGTCGTCATCGGCAACACGTACGACGGCAAGGCCGTCACGGCCGGCGACATCCACGCGGCCAGCGCGATGACCGCGGTGCTCCGCGATGCGCTGAAGCCGAACCTCGTGCAGACCGAGGAGGGCGGACCCGCCATCGTGCACTGCGGCCCCTTCGGCAACATCGCGCACGGCTGCAACAGCGTGATCGCGACGCGCCTCGCCATCAACCTCGGCGACTACGCCATCACCGAGGGCGGCTTCGGCTTCGATCTCGGCGGCGAGAAGTTCCTCGACATCAAGTGCCGGCTCGCCGGCATCTGGCCGCGCGCCGTGGTGATCGTGGCCACGCTGCGCGCGCTGAAGATGCACGGCGGCGCGCCCGTGAAGACGTGCGGTCAGCCCGACGCCGACAAGCTGAGGAAGGGCATCGAGCATCTCGAGAAGCACCTCGAGACGGCGAAGGCATTCGGCCTGAAGCCCGTCGTCGCGATCAACGTCTTCCCCAACGACACCGAGGAGGAGATCGCGATGGTCGAGAAGGCCGTCGAGACCCTCGGCGCCCGGCTCGCGCGCTCGGAGGGCTTCGGCAAGGGCGGCGAAGGCGCGCTCGAGCTCGCGCGCGTCGTTGCGGAGGTCGCCGACTCGACGGACGACGCGCCGCCTCCCGCTCGCTTCATCTACGAGGACGCCGACGCGCCGGAGGACAAGATCCGGAAGATCGCGCGCACCGTGTACGGCGCGAAGGACGTCATCTTCACGGCGCACGCCGAGAAGGCCATCCATCGCATTCGCGAGCTCGGTTACGCGCAGCTGCCGATTTGCATGGCGAAGACGCAGATGTCGCTCACCGACGATCCCACCATTTTCGGGCGCCCTCGTGACTTCACGATCACCGTTCGCGAGGTTC
>JAXDMI010000780.1:0-7144 GCA_034666145.1 Myxococcales bacterium
CGGTCCCGGACAGCTCTTCCTCGAAGGCGCCTTCTGATGAAGGACGGGCCCCTGACGCGCAAGGTCTCCGCGCGCGAGCCCGGCGCGACGACGCCCGCGCCCGCGCCCGCGCCCGCGTCCTCGCCGCGCGGCGCCGCATGGGACGGCAGCGCGCCGGTCCTCGTGCAACAGGGCGCGCTTCTCGCCGGCGTCTACGAGCCGCTGATCGAGCTCGCGTCGGGAGGCATGGCGCGCGTCGTGGTCGGCCGGCGCGTGGGCGCGGCCGGCTTCCAGCGCCTCGTCGTCATCAAGCAAGTCCACCGGCACCTGCTCGGTCGCCCCGACTTCGCGAACTTCTTCCGCGACGAGGCGCGCATCGCCTCGCTCATCCATCACGCCAACGTCGTGCCGGTGATCGACGTCGTCGAGGCGCCCGGCGAGCTCCTCCTCGTGATGGAGTACGTCGAGTCGGTCTCCCTCTCGCTCCTTCGCAGCACCGCGAACAAGGCGGGCGTGATGGTGCCGCCGCCCATCGTCTTCCGGATCTTCCTCGACATGCTGGCGGGGCTCCACGCGGCGCACGACCTCGTCGACGGCGAGGGCCGGCCGCTCGACGTCGTGCATCGTGATGTCTCCCCGCAAAACGTGATCGTAGGGGTCGACGGCGTGAGCCGGCTCATCGACTTCGGCGTCGCCAAGGCATCGCATCGCTTGACCGAGAGCGAGTCGGGCGACATCAAAGGAAAGTACGCGTACATGTCTCCCGAGCAGGTCGCCGGGCTCCCCGTCGGTCGTCGTTCGGACGTGTTCGCGGCCTCGGTCGTCCTCTTCGAAACGCTCACGGGGGTGCGCCTTTTCGCGGGTGAGCACGCGATGGATACGCTGCGTCGCGTGGTCGACGAATCGCTGCCCGACCTTCGTGCGTTCCCGAATATTCCCGTCGAGCTCCATGAGGTGTTCGCACGTGGCCTCGCGAAGGAAGCGAGCCAGCGGATCGCCAGCGCCGCCGAGCTTGCGGAGGCCATCGAGTCGCGCGTTCCCGCGGCCTCGCATCGTCGCGTCGGCGAGTGGGTGACGCAGCAGTGCGGCGCGCTCCTCGCCGAACGTCGCGTACTCCTCGAGGAGAGCCGCAGAAGCGGCCTCACGAGGAGCGGCGAGAACGCCGCGCTCGCAGCGGAGGACACGGCGCGCAGCACGAGGCAAGACGACCACACGACGCAAGTGCAGTGGCACGGGCCGCCGTCGTCACCGGTCCCCGCGAGTCACCAGACGAGCGTCGCGTCAGTCTCCGACATGGTTCCGCGAACGAGACGCCGTGGACCGATGCTGGTGTCGATCGCCCTCGGCGTGGTCGTCGCCGGGCTCCTGGTCCTCACCGCGTGGACCATGCGACAACGCGAGCGACCGGTCGCCGCCGCGTCGGGAACGCAGACGGCGAGCGCGGCGCAGACCGCGAGCCCGAGCCCGATGCCGAGCGCTTCCATTGCGCCCGGTGGGAGCGGAGGCCCGCCGTCCCTCGCGTCGACCGAACCGACGACGAAGAAGCCCACTCCGGCGCGCCGTGCCGCGCCGCCTCCGCGCCCCGATGATCTCCAGGGCGATCCCTACGGGTCGAAGTAGTCGATGGGCACGATCGCTCCGCCGCCCGATCAGACCACGCACGTCGCGACCGGAGCCCCGGATGCCACGCTGAGCGTTCATGCTGCGGTGCTCGAGATCACGAGCGGACCCGACGCCGGCGCGCACGCACGCGTCGCGCAGCCTCTCTTCGTAATCGGCACCGGAGCTTCGGCGGACCTCAGGCTGAGCGATGACACCGTGTCGCGTGAGCACGTCCGGCTCCAGCTCACGCCCTCCGGGCTCGTCCTCCGCGACGAGAGCAGCACCAACGGGACGTGGATGGGAGGCATCCGCGTCCGCGACCTGACCATCACGACGGGCGCTCAGATCACCGTCGGCGCCACGCAGATCGCGATCCTGCTCGAGGCGAGCACCCTGGAGATCGCGCTCAGCGCGCGCGCGCAGTTCGGGCACGCGATCGGCTGCTCGGCGGCGATGCGCCACCTCTTTGTCTCGCTCGAGCGCGCCGCTCGAGCCGAGGTCACGGTGCTGATCGAGGGTGAGAGCGGCGTCGGCAAGGAGCTCATCGCCCAGGGCATCCACGTGTGCTCACCGCGCGCGCAAGGGCCATTCGTCGCGGTGGACTGCGGAGCGATCCCGCCCACGCTCATCGAGAGCGAGCTCTTCGGCCACGAGCGTGGTGCGTTCACGGGCGCAGACCGCGCACGCGAGGGGGTGTTCGAGCAAGCCAACGGCGGCACGCTCTTCCTCGACGAGATCGGTGAGCTGCCGCTCGATCTCCAGCCGAAGCTCCTGCGCGCCATCGAGGCGCGCCAGATCCGACCCGTCGGCGGTCGCGGGGTGAAGAACATCGACGTGCGCATCGTCGCTGCAACCAATCGCAACCTCGCCGACGCGGCAGCGAAGAACGAGTTCCGGCGCGATCTCTACTACCGCCTGGCGGTCGTCCGCGCGACGGTGCCGCCGCTGCGCGATCGGCGCGACGACATCCTGCCGCTCGCGCAGGCGTTCCTCAATCGTGCGCCCGGCCACGAAACGAAGAAGCTGCCGCCCGATCTGGCCATGATGCTCGAGTCGTACGCCTGGCCTGGAAACGTACGAGAGCTGCGGAACGTCATCGAGCGCTACACGGTCCTCGGTGCGAACCCCGCGGGGCTCTTCGACGGCTCGATCACCGCCGGCCATTCGAGCCTCGGCGGCGAGACGCTCGCGCATCTCCCGTATCACGAGGCGCGACGCGTCGCGCTCGACCGCTTCGAGCGCGCGTACCTGCCTGCTCTCCTCGAGCGCTCGGGGAACAACGTGTCGCGCGCCGCCGTCGCCGCCCAGGTCGGACGTGGGAGCCTGCACCGCATGCTCCATCGCGTCCGCGACGACAAAGCCGACGACTGACAGGGCGGGTGGTGTCTCCATGCGGGATCACTGTCTCCGAGCGCGCGCCGGTGTGATGCGCGAAATCGCGCAAGATCGCGGATAGAGAGCGCCACGGCGCGCAGGCACGGCCCTCGCAGTGTGTCTCCCCGGACGGAGGGCGATGCGATGAGAGGTCGAACGACATGCCTGCTCGGGCTCGTGCTCGCAGCGACGACCGGCACGATGGCGTGCAGTGCGCCGTTGGACGCACCGCCTGGGCTGGAGCTCAGCGCGGACCCCGCGGCGTCCAAAGCGTCCACCACGAAGCACGCGCCGAGCAGCGTCCCGTTGACCCGGGACGACGCCTCGGTGCTGCTTCCTTCGGCGGACACGGACGGCGGAGCGAGCGAGGGGGGTGACGGTCCCACGACCGACGCGGGCGCCGATCCTGCGGCGACCTACCAGGCGCGCTGCAGCATCTACTTGGTCGGCGACCGCGAGCACGAGGGCAACGACACCCTCGCGACGGCCAACGTCCTCGGCGGGCTCGCATGCGGGGCGATCAACTCGGCGAACGACGTGGACTGGTTCGTCGTCGACACGCAGCTCGGCCTGCACTTCACGTTCGATCCGGACGACGACGCGGAGATCACCGTCCGGTCTCCCTCGGGCCAGACGGCCGCTTCGGCCGGCGTCTCCTTCTACACCTCCGACGAGAACGGCCGGTACGCAGTGCAGATCCGCTCGTCGGGGCACCACACGCAGACGTACCTGCTCGTTCGCAACTGATCCGTTTCGGCAAACCACCAGACAAAGGACAAACCCATGAACACCGCAATGACGCTCGCGATGGCCGCTCTCACGATCACGATGGTGGCCTGCGCCGCAGAGGCCCCGACGGAGCAGACCGGCAAGACCGAGGATCACTACGACGTCGCGTGCGTCTCCAACATCCACGAGCCCGCGGGATCTCCCGCATGGAGCGCCAAGCTCCAGGAGTGTCTCGCCGGCTACGGAGCCAGCGGCGCAGGCGCAGGCGCAGGCGCCAGCGTCGGTCAGAGCTGCACGCAGAGCACGTCGTGCGTCAACGGCTCCTGCACGTGCGGCGCAGGCCCGAACGAGGGCCAGGCATGCGACGGATCGCAAGCATCGGGCGCCACGTCTTGCAGCGAGCTCTGCCGCTTCTGCCAGTAGGCAGCCGCAGACGCGCCGTCGAAGCTGCCTGAAGAACGCACGTGAGGAGGATCCCGATGAAGAAGCTCGTGTCCATCGCAACGGTCGTCGTCTCGCTGTTCTCACTCGCCGCATGCACGGCGGAGAACGTCGAGCCGTCGGGGTCGTCCGCGTCGAAGATCATCGGAGGCAGCAGCGATCCCGGACACCCCTCCGTCGGTCTGCTGCGCAGCGTGATTCAGGTCGGCTTCGACGGCACGCCTGCCCTCGTAGGCGGATGCACGGCGACGCTCATCGGGCCCACGGCCATGGTCACCGCAGCGCACTGCGCGACGGACCCGCGGCTCTGGAACGAGGTGAGCTTCGATGTGGCCCCCGACCAGTTCGCAGTCCACGGAGCCCCGGGATGGATCTCGGCCGGGCTCATCGTGCACCCGCAATACGACGGCGACACGAGCCACGGCCACGACGTGGCCGTCGTCGTGCTGACCGAGCGACCGGAGCGCCCGCTCGTTCCACTTGCTGCGCCTCCGCCGGTGGGCACCGTCGTCACAGCCGTCGGTTACGGCATGAACGTGTTCGGTAGCGGCGGCGCCGGCTCCGGCCAGCGACGCACCGTCGACATCTCCATCCTCGGGATCGCGGAGCACGAGCTGGTTGCCGGTCGTGACGGTCAGGGCACCTGCCACGGCGACTCGGGCGGACCGCTCCTCGCGGGCGGCGCCCTCGTCGGGACCACGTCGTACGGCGACTCCGTCGACTGCCACAGCTCGGCTCACTTCATGCGAGTCGACGACAACATCGACTTCCTGCGTCGCTTCGTCCCGTCCCTCTGAGCAGCGTTGCTGGGCGAGCAGCTCTCGACCAAGCACCGCTGACATGCTCTCTTGAGAGGGTGAGGGGGACAGGGGTGATGGGGGCGAAACGGACGAGAGCATGGCGACGCCTGGTCGCCACCGTGTCGGCGGTCATCGCCGTCGCCGTCGCCGTCGCGTGCGGAGGTGGCGGCGCGACCGACGCGGCTCCGCACGACGAGGATGCCGGCGCCGACGGCGTGGCGCCGGACGCGCTGGGCGACGCCGCCGTCGCCGACGCGAGCCGCGAAGGAGACACCGACGGCGCCACCCTCCTCGTACAAGGAGACGTCGAGCTCCTCGGTATTACGCTCGATGGCTACGTCGCCTACCGGCTCAGGGACGTGTCGCAGACCAAGGACAAGCTCGCGGTCGTGCCCTTGTCCGGCGGACCGCCGATCGTTCTCAGTGACGACCTCGGCGGCGGCACCTGGTACACGCGCGTCGGCGGGTTCTCGGTCGCGTTCTGGACGGGCGCAGGAGAAGACTCACTCGGCACGTTCAACGTCTGGACGAAGGCCACCGGCATCGAGAGCGCTCCGGGCCATCGCTCGCTGTTGAACTTCTTCGCGGCGTCCTTCGGTTCGGACACGTTCATCTTTGCGACCGGTGTCTCGGACGGCGGGCTCGTGGACGGAAGCGTCGACAACGTCGGGTACGCGGCAACGTCGAGCGCGAAGTTCGACACGACCGACGTGATCCAGGACGTCAACGTCGCGGCCACGAAAAATAACTGCCCGATCACGGTCCTCGCCGACTACTCCGACACGCTGTTCCTCGCTCATTGCACGGGCACGTCTCCCAATGCAGTCTTCGGACGCGTCGTCGTCGCGAAGCACCAGTCCGACGGCACGGTCACCACGTCTGTGCTCCTGAGCGAGAAGCTGGCGGCGGAGGCGATCATCCCCTTCTACGGCATTCGCTCGGATCGGACGGGCACGAAGCTGTTCGTCGTCGGCGCGCAGCCGGCCGGCGAGGGCCGCGTCATCGACGTCGCCACCCGCAAGGTCACGCCGCTGGACCCGAACGCTACGGACGGCGTCATCTCTTCCGACGGCGGGGCCGTCTTCTACGTGAGCAACGGCATCTTCAAGAGCGCCGCCACCGACGGCACGCAGAAGGTCGTCCTCCTGGACGGCGGGTACGACCACACGCTGGCGGTGTCGGACGATCAACGGCGTTTCGTCTTCGCCTCGGGCCCCGGCGGTACGACCGACCTACAGCTCGTCGACAGCGTGACGCCGGACCAGACGCCGACCACGCTCTTGAAGGATGCGGGCGCCTTCCAAGCCATCTTCCTCGGGAGCGGAGAGGAGGTCGTCTACTTGTCGATCGATCCGAGCACCGGGAGGGGGGAGTGTCACCTCGTCCTCGTCGACGGCGGCGCCGAACGAAAGATCGCCAGCGACGTGCGTTTCTGCGACGTCGCCCCGAAGTCGGACGTCGTGCTCTTCGGGGACAATCTTCGCCAGCTCGGTCCTTTCGTGGTCATGGACCTCTGGATGATCGACCGCGCGAAGGGCGCAACGACTCCGGTCCTCATCGGCGCGGACGTTCCGAACTCGAAGGCGTTCGCTATATGGGAAGGACAGATCGTCTACCCGAAGAAGGGCGTCGAGGGCGGTCTCTACGCGCGAAAATTGCCGTGAGCGGACGCCGCGTGTGCGCCCGCGCGATGGGCCTCGTCGCGGTGCTCGGCGTCGGCGTCGTGGCCGCCTGCACGGCCTGGGACGACGTACCGCTCCCGGGAGATCGAAGTGCTCTCGACGGGGGAAGCCCCCTCGAGGCCACGACGACGGAGAGCGGATCCGACGCGGGTTCGCTGCGGCTTCCCGCCGATGGGTTCGTCACGGAGCGGGAAGCGATCGACGCATGCACGGTCATTGCGGCGTGCCCGTACCTCGGATTCTCCATCATCACCTCGCTGCGCGTGCCGGTCGCCGAGAGCATCCTCTTCCAAACGGCCGAAGACGTGGGACTCTCCGCCACGAACTTCTCGTTCTGCGTCGATCAGCTCAGCACGACGTTCGAGCCCGCGCGACCCGGGCGCGACATCGTCGCCGCGACCGTCCGCAAGATCGCCACGGCGACGTCGTGCGGAGAAGCCGGTACGAACGTGCTGAACGATTTCCACCGGGACGCCGATCCTCGCTGCACGGCGGACGCCGGTCACACCGAGACGTGCATCGACAACGTCACGATGC
>JAXDMI010000781.1:0-9529 GCA_034666145.1 Myxococcales bacterium
ATCGTCGCGCGCGACGTGATCCTTGCAGAATACACGCGTGCTCGGTACCACCTCGCGCACGTCTCGACGCTCGGCGCCGTCCGCATCATCCGCGAGGCCAAGGCGCGCGGCATCAAGGTCACTGCCGAGGTCACCCCGCATCATCTGCTGCTGACCGACGCCTCGCTCATCGGCTACGACACCGCGTGCAAGGTGAACCCGCCTCTTCGCGAAGCGGACGATCTCGAAGCGCTGCGCGAGGCGCTCGCCGACGGGACCATCGACTGCATCGCGACCGACCACGCGCCGCACGGCATCCTCGACAAGGACTGCGAGCTCAGCGAGGCGCTGCCCGGCATGATCGGGCTCGAGCTGTGCGTGCCGCTCATGCTCGGGCTCGTGGAGAAGGGCATCCTTCCCCTCGCCCGCGTCGTCGATGCGCTCACGCGCGCTCCGGCCCGCATCGTCGGGCTCGATCGCGGCTCGGCAGACGCACGGCAGATCCGCGAAGGCGCCGAGGCGAGCCTCACCCTCGTCGATCCTGCGCGCAGCTGGACCGTTGCCCCCGAACGGCTCCGGACGAAGAGTCGCAACACTCCGTTCCTCGGACACACCGTCAAAGGAATGGTGATGATGACGCTCGTTGCCGGTGCTATCGCATTCGAGGTGACGGAGCCCGCCACACCATGAACGCACCCGAACGACAGGAACGCGCCTTTCTCGTCCTCGCCGACGGCACCGTCTTCGAGGGTGAGCCGTACGGCGCGCGTGGGATCACCACCGGCGAAGCGGTCTTCACGACCGCGATGACCGGCTACCAGGAGATCCTCACCGATCCTTCGTACACGGGGCAGCTCGTGGTCATGACCGCGCCGGAGATCGGCAACGTCGGCGTCAACGCCGCCGACGCCGAGTCGATTGACGGCAAGCCGCACGTCTCGGGCTTCGTGCTGCGTGACGCGAGCCCGCTCTCCTCGAACTGGCGCTCCGAGCAGACGCTCGATGCGTATCTCGCGCAGCACGGCATCGTCGCCATCACCGGCGTCGACACGCGCAAGCTCACGCGGCACCTCCGCGATCACGGCTCGCAGAACGGCGCGATCGGAACGGGCACCGTCGAGGAGCTCCTCGACCGCGCGCGCAAGGCCCCGGACATGTCCGGCCTCGATCTCGTGAAGCAGGTCACGCCGAAGCAATCGTACGCGTTCACCGAAGGGCGCGGCGAGTGGCGCGTCAGCGACGGACAAGCCGGCGGCGCTGCCGCGGCGAACCGCGCGGCGCGCAAGCGCGAGTACCACGTGGTCGCCATCGACTACGGCGTGAAGAAGAACATCCTGCGTTGCCTCGTCGACGCGGGCTGCAAGGTCACGGTCGTGCCCGCGAGCACGAGCGCGGCCGACATCCTCGCGCTCTCGCCGGACGGCGTCTTCCTCTCCAACGGCCCCGGCGATCCCGCCGCCGTCGGCTACGCGGTCGAGAACCTGCGCGGCATCCTCGGCAAGAAGCCCGTGTTCGGCATCTGTCTCGGGCACCAGCTCCTCGCGCTCGCGCTCGGCGGCAAGACGTACAAGCTGAAGTTCGGACATCGCGGCGCGAACCAGCCCGTGAAGGATCTCGCGACGGGTCGCATCGAGATCACGACGCAGAACCACGGCTTCTGTGTCGACCTCGCGTCGCTCCCGAACGGCGTGGAGAGCACGCACATCCATCTGAACGACGGGACCAGCGAAGGGCTCGCCGCGAAGGATCTCCGCGCCTTCAGCGTCCAGTACCACCCGGAGGCTGCGGCCGGCCCGCACGACTCCCTCTACTTGTTCGATCGGTTCACGGCCTTGATGGGCGCCTGATGGCGCGTGATCGCCGTGAGGGGCGGTCAAGGCCGTTCGGTCGCACGGTAAGCTGCCGATAAGAAAGAAGTTCCGGCGGGGTGGATCACCGACTTGCCGGTGTAGGGCGGCGTGCTACACATCCGTCGCCCGATGCTTCCAAAATCGCGCTTCGCTTCCGTCTGCTCGGTCCTGACCGTCGCCCTCACCGGCGCGGCCTTCCTCTTCGCATGCGCGTCGGCTCCGGCCGCGAGCGGCAAGAAGAAGCGCACGCCCGTCGACCCCGGCGAGGACTACTTCGGCGACGCGCCCGTCACCGAAGAAGGCCTCACGCCCACCGCGAACGAAGACAGCGGCGCGTTCACGCCCGCGGCTGCGCGACCCGCTTCCGGCGGCAACGGCAACGCGAAGGACGATGCCGGCAGCGTGACCGTCGACGCCGGTCACGGCGGAGACGATGCGGGCACCGTCGCCCCCAAGGTCTTCTGCGCCGGCCCGCTCGTCGCCGGCGACCTGGTCGTTTCGGAGGTTCTCATCAGCTCGCGCGCCGGCTCCGGCGACGACGGCGAATGGATCGAGGTCACGAGCACGCGCACGTGCTGGCTGAAGCTCCAGGGCCTGTCGATCGAGTCGCCGCGCGGCACCACCGCCACGAACGCCGCGTCGATCAGCGAGGACTTCGAGCTTGCGCCGAAGGGCAGCTTCGTCGTCGCCGACAGCGCCGACCCGGCGAAGAACCACGGCCTCCCCGGCAAGGTGTTCGCGTGGGCCGGCACCGACATCCTCAAGAACGACGGCGACACGGTCGCGCTGAAGATGGGCGCCACCGTCGTCGACAGCGTCACCTACCCCGCGTTCTCGAACCTCGAGCCGGGCCGCACGCTCGCGTTTCCCTCGGACTGCCCCGGAAACGTCCGCAGCGACTGGACGCGCTGGAGCTTGACGTTCGACGTCTACGCGACCGGCTTCAAGGGAACGCCGAATGCCACCAACGACGACGTCGCGTGCTACTGATGCCGCGTAATTCATGACCTCTGTGCGCGCCCCTGAACCTCGCAAAATCCACTTCGTGAGCCTCGGCTGCCCGAAGAACCGCGTCGACACCGAGGTGATGGTCGGCGTCGCGCTGAACGGCCAGGCGGGCGACTTCGTCCTCACCAACGACGCCGAAGAGGCCGAGGTCATCGTCGTCAACACCTGCGGCTTCATCGGCGAAGCGAAGAAGGAGTCGATCGACACGATCTTCGAGATGGCCGAGCTCAAGAAGCTCGGCGCGTGCAAGAAGCTCGTCGTCACGGGCTGCCTCTCGCAGCGGTACCCGACGCAGCTCGAGACGCAGATGCCCGAGGTCGATCACTTCCTCGGCTCGAGCGACATGCTCAAGCTCGCTCAGGTCCTCGACGCGAAGGGCAAGGCGGACCGCATGCTCGTCGGCAACCCCGCCGACTGGGTCATCCGCGCCAGCGATCCGCGCGTCGTCACCGGTCATCGCGCCAGCGCCTACGTGAAGATCGCCGAAGGCTGCAACCGAACGTGTGCATTCTGCACCATTCCGCAGTTCCGCGGAAAGCAGCGCTCCCGCCCTGCCGACGACGTCGTTCGCGAGGTCGAGCAGCTCGTGGCGCAAGGCATCCGCGAGGTGAACCTCATCTCGCAGGACACCATCGCCTACGGCCGCGACCACACGAAGGAGGAGCGCGCATCCCTCGCCGAGCTCGTGCGCCGCGTCGCCGACGTCAAGGGCCTCTCGTGGGCGCGCATCTTCTATCTCTACCCCGAGAAGATCGACGATGGGCTCATCGACCTGCTCGCGAACCATCCGGTCGTCGTTCCCTACGTCGACATGCCGCTCCAGCACGCCTCCGACGCGATGCTCAAGCTGATGCGCCGCGGTCACGGCAAGGATCGCCAGAAGCGCGTCGTCGAGCGCATGCGCGCGAGCATCCCCGACCTCGTGTTCCGCACCGCGTTCATCGTCGGCCACCCCGGCGAGACCGACGCCGACTTCGAGGAGCTCCTCGACTTCGTGAAGTGGGCGCGCTTCGAGCACGTCGGCGTCTTCCGCTACTCCGACGAGGAGACCGCGCGCAGCAACGACCTCGCCGGCAAGGTGAAGACCGCGACCGCGGCGAGCCGCTGGCGCAAGCTGATGGCGCTCCAGCGCAAGATCGCTCGCGAGAAGAACAAGGCGCTCGTCGGCCGTGATCTCGAGGTGCTCGTCGAGGGCCCGAGCGAGGAGCACGAGCTCGTCATGATGGGACGTCATCGCGGGCAGGCGCCCGACGTCGACGGTCAGGTCTATCTCTCGGGCGACGTGACCCCGGGCGAGCTGCGCCGCGTGAAGATTACGCAGGCGAGCGACTACGACCTCGTCGGCGACGTGATCGACCAAGCGCCCGCGGATGCAGCCGTCGTGCGCAGCGCTCGCACGGGCTCGCAGAAGCGACGCGTGAGCCTCAAGGTCCTCGCTCCCGCCGGCTGAGCGCGGCGTCGCGACATCCGGCGCTCATCCGGCGCGCTCCTCGTCACGGCGAAGGATGCGTGAGCTGATAGCGCGCGAGATCGGCCTTGAACGACAGGAGCCGCGCGTGTGTCGGCTCCGCGACGAGACCGGCCTGGACATGCGCCAGGGCCACTGGGATCAAGCCGAGGTTCGCCGCCGAAACGCCCGCGAGGTAGTGCGCTTCGGCCGAGTCGGGCTTCAACGCCAGCGTGTGGTCGGCGGCGGTGAGCGCCTCGCTCCAGCGCTGCGCGGTGACGTAGACCGATGCGAGGTTCAGCCACGCGCGCGGATTGAGCGGGAGGAGCTGGATGGCCTGCTTGCACGAGCGCTCCGCCTCGACGAGGCGATCCTGGTGGAGCCGCAAGTAACAGACCGCGTTCCACGTTCGCCACGAGCCCGGATTGTTCGCCATCGAGCGCCCGAGCAGATCGTCGGCCTTGTCGAGCTGCCCCTTCAGCGCGGCATCGCTGCCGAGCAAGTAGAGGGCGTACGGGTTCTCGGGATCGCTCGCGAGCGACGACTCGGCGAGCGCGCCGGCATCGCGCCAGTCGCGCCCATGGAGCGCGGTGGAGATCCCGAAAGCGACGGCGATGACCGAGGCGAGGACGCCGGCGACCCGCGACGCGCGCGGAGCGTGAATCGCGATCTCGGCGACGACGCCCATCGCTGCGATGAAGACTCCGACCAGCGGCAGGTACGCGTAACGATCGCCGACGATCGCGAGCGTGGGTCCGACGACGGCGCTCGGTAGCGTCGCGAGGACGAACCAGGCGACGCCGAAGATCGCCACGCGCGCCGCCACGCTGTCGTGCCGCCTCCACGACGTCACGATCGGCGCCGCCACGAGACCGGCGAGGACCATCGCGCTCGCCACGAGGTAGCCGACCGACGGGATGGAGTACGGCCGGAAGGGATCGAGACGCGTCGGCCAGACGAGCTCGCGCAGGAAGGATCCCACGAGGAACAGGAACGATTCGGCCAGCGCACGCACGCCCGTGTGGGTCACCACGTCGAGCGACGGAATGCCGATGACCCTGCGTAGCGCGAGGTAGGCACCGCCGACGGCGGCGATGGCGACGTACTTTCCGACGAGCCGGCGGACGGGAATGCGCCGGACGAAGACGTCATCGAGGAGCAGCAGCGGGAGCCAGCCGATGAAGCTCTCCTTGCAGACGAGCCCCGCCGCCACCGCCGCGAGACAGAGGACCTTGCCTCGCGTGCCCTCGATCCGGCTGGCGAGCAGCGCGAGCAGCGCGAAGGTCACGACCAGGAGATCGAAGCGCGCCGCGACATACAGCACCGGCTCGGAGCAGACCGGCGCGAGCGCGAAGACCAGCGCGACGAGGCCGGCCGAGCGAGGCCCGAGCCCGTACGCCTTGCGCGCAAGCAGCGCGAGGAGCATCGCATTCACGGCGTGGATGAGGACGTTGCCGAGGCGCAGCGACGCCGGCGAGCGACCGCCGATCGCCACGTTCACCCAGAAGGTGAACATGGGGAACGGCCGGTAGTAGCTGCTCGCGTCGCCCTGCGCGGACGTCGAGAAGAGATCGGTCGACCAGAGGCGGAGGAGACCCGACGGCGACCCGAGAAACGGGTTGTCGACGACGAGCGGACCGTCGTCCCACACCGGCGCGTTGGTCAGCGACCGCGCGTAGGTCGCGAGCACCGCGACGAGCAGACCAAGCGAGACGAGGAGCGCAGCGTTGGCAGTCAGTCGGTCGCGGCGCACGAGCTCAGCGGACGGTAACAGTAGTCCCCGGCGAACGCGCGGTCCCCGACTCTTGCGAGATGTCGAGGACGTCGCCGACCTTGGCCAGCACGACGGCGTCCCAGGAGCCGACCCCGTCCGCGATGGTACCGCTCACGCGCTTGTCGCGCGGGAGCGCCTCGTCGCGGTTCACGATCACGATGAGCGCGTTCGGCTCCGCGCCCTGGATGCTCGTGAGCTTGAACGTGTCCGGCGAGCTGCCCACCGAGATGAGGGGCGCCGCGGGAGGCGGAAGCGGCAACGTCGGGCTCGTGCAGGCGAGCGCGAGCGCCGCCACGAGCGCCGCGATGACCCGGTTCCGACGCATAGCAACTTCGTAGCATGTCCCATGCCCCGCTCGCCACTCGACTGGTCGGGGTTTTTGCCGGGTAACTGCCACCTTAGTTGGCAGATCGCTTCTTTGGTTTACACCGCTTGGTTCCCCTCTTCCGCGGGGCACCGTAGGCTGCAAGCCACGTGGGACTCGCAAGCCTCTCGCGCGCGTTCCCTCTCCTGTCGCGATGAAACTCTGGCTCAGGCCGCTGCCGTTCGCGCTCCTCGCGGGTTATGCGCTCTCGCGTGCGGGTCGCACGCCCGTCGACGACGCGGCGCCGAGCCGGTCGGCGGCGCTCTGCAGCTCGCTCGCGCTCTCCGGCGTGACGTGCGTTGCGGAGGACGTCATCTGGATCGACGGACCGAGCGGCGTGACGGGTGCGACGTTCGGTCAAGCGCGCGCGCTCGTTCGCGGCCACGAGCGTGAGCGCGCGGAAGGTGCGCCGGAGGACATGGGCGCGCCGTCGGACAAGAACGACACGTTCGATCTCTTCACCGTCGCAGCGCGCCTCTCGCCCGAGGGCCACCTCCTCGACGTCGGCGACGTCCACAACCTCACGCGAACGAGCGGCGCCGACGAGGGCCGACCCGTGCTGAAGGGCGCGCTCGCCGCGTACGTCGTCGCGCTCGACGGAAGGCCCGAGGCGGTGCACGTCATCGATCTCTCCGGTCACGATGCGAAGTCGTACGAGGAGCTCACGCGCTTCCAGCGCTTCCAGGTCGGCGTCGCGGACTGGCAGCAGACCGGACAGTCGCGCGGCGTGAAGCGCACCGTCTTCGCGCTCGTGCCCCCGCCTCTCGAGGCGAAGCTCGCGTTCCGCCCCGATGGCACGCTGGCCATCACCACCGAGGCGCGGACGCTCGTCGTGAATCCCACGGCCGACACGGTCCTCGACGGCACGGCGTACCTGCGCGTCACGCCCGAGACGGTGGCGAAGCCGCCCACGTTCGGTCCGTGGATGAGCGATCGCCTCCGCGCCGTCTCGTGGTTCGGCGACGAGAAGAACCAGATCCTCAAGGTCATCGCGTTCACGGCTCTCGAGTGGGTGAAGGGCGCGAAGACCAAGATCACCGGCGACACCGGCGAGAAGGACGCGCAGGAAGACCTTTCGTCGCTCAATCAAGGCAACGGCGGCTCCCCCGCTGCGACGTTCAGCGATCCCGAGATCGGCTGGCCGCCGAAGCCGCTCGACCCGCTGCTCAAGCCTCCGCTCACGGGCGAGGGCCAGTGGATCCCGCTCGAGAAGGACGCGTTCATCACGCCGATCCCCGGGGTGCCCGCGCCGTTCCTCACCACGTTCGTGCGCGGCGATCCCGCGGCGCCGCAGACGCGCGTCTACGTCACGCTCTGGGATCCGCGCCTGGTGTCGCTCCACATGGAGGCCGGCACCGTGGAGCCGGTCAGCGCGACCGGTGAGGCCGGGCCGGGACAGATCCCGCGCACGCCCGAGGTCATTCGCCACGTCGTCGCGGGGTTCAACGGCGGCTTCCAGGCGACGCACGGCGAGTTCGGCATGCAGGCGGACGGCGTGCTCTATCTGCCGCCGAAGCCCTACGGCGCGACGGTGATGGAGCTCCGCGACGGCACCACGGCGTTCGGCGCGTGGCCTCGTTCGACCGAGGTCCCGGACGAGGTCCTGTCGTTCCGGCAGAACATGACGCCGCTCGTCCAGAACGACAAATACAACCCGTGGGGCCGCGCGTGGTGGGGCGGCGTTCCGCCGGGCTGGCACGACGCGGTGCACACGACGAGAAGCGGCGTGTGTCTCACGAAGGAGAACTTCGTCGCGTATTTCTGGGGCAACGACATCGGGCCCGAGCCGCTCGGTCGAGCGATGCTCGTGGCGCGCTGCGCGTTCGGCATCCACCTGGACATGAATCCGGGCCTCGCGGGCTTCGAGTTCTACAACGTGCAGACTGCATCGAATTTTCAGCCGCTGGGGCGACCGCTGCAGCCGGACTGGGAGTACGAAGGCGGCTTCAAGGACCTGCCCGAGTTCAAGTTCCGCTCGCGGCGCATGGTGAAGAGCATGGGTCACATGCTCTTCCCGCGGTACATCCACCGGGACGCGCGCGACTTCTTCTATCTCACCGCGCGCACCGTGCTGCCGGGCGCGCCCATCGCAGCCGGCGACACGTCGACGCCGATGGACGGCGAGGGCGGCAACTGGCGCGTGAAGGGCCTTCCGCAGCACGGCTATCCGTATGCCGTCGCCATCACCAACGTCAGGCTAGGCGTGGAGGCGCAGGACAAGACCGTGCGCGTGCTCCGTGTCGACCCGCGCACGGTGCGAGCCGATGCGGGTGCACCTGCGGGCGGCGGTGCTCCCGCCGCGACCGGTGACGCCGATGGCGATGCCGGCGCGACGAAGGCACCGAACAACGGCGCGGTGGTCGCGGTGTTCGCGCGAGGCGCGCGTGGTGCTCCTGCGGGCGGCGCTCCGACGACCACCCATCGACGTGGTACCGGCACGGCCGCCGCCGGTGCTGGTGGCGGCGGCGGTCGCGACGCCGGCGATACGCCGGGCAGCGAGGGCAAGAAGCTCTGGCTCGGTCCACACGTGTTCGCGATCGAGAAGACGCCGCCGCGCGGCGCGACTGCGCTCGCCGACGTCGTGACGATCGCCGCGCCGGGCGCCGCCGAAGCGCGCGCCGCTGCGGGCATCTCCGACGAAGACGGCATGCTGCACTGGATCGAGCTCATGCCCGAAGACAAGGCCGACCCCGTCACTGCCGAGCGCATGCTGAAGATGCTCGAGCGCCTCGGATGCTCGTCGCGCGGCCTCGTGCTCGGCGACGTGCGCGCGTTCCTCGGTGGCTCGCTCGACATCGGTGGCCAGCCCGCCGTCGCGACCGCTCCGATCGCGCGGCTCCTGCGCACCGCCGCGCCGGGCGCGCGCGCGTACTTCGAATCGGTCGACGTCGTGCCGCAGTCGGTGTGGTTCCCGCTGCAGCAGCAGCGCGTGAAGTGGCGCCCCACGCTGGCTCCTCCGGAGAAGCCAGCCGCGTCGGGCAGCGCATCCGGCGCGACCCCTCCGCCGCCCGCGCCGAAGTGATCATGCGCCTGCGCCTCAGCGCGGCGTGGTGCTCGCCGTCTGGTACACGAGCGCGAGGTTCTCGAGGAGCATCTCCTTCGTGATC
>JAXDMI010000782.1:0-3778 GCA_034666145.1 Myxococcales bacterium
GACCACGCGGCCGCGCTCGAGGCCGCGACGAGCGGGCTGAGCAAGCCCGAGCGCAAGGTCCTCATCGAGCTGCTGAAGAAGCTCGGCCTCGCCGCCGAGCGAATTCCGGACGCGCCGCGCAACCCCCGCTAGTGTCTTGACATCAAGTGTCTTGATGCAAAGATACTTGCGTCGGAGGACATCATGACGACATCTGCTTCCACCTCGGCGGCTACGCCGGCGGGCACGCGTCCTGGAAAAGCCGCGAACATCGCGCTCTGGGTCGTGCAAATCCTTCTCGCACTCGCCTTCGTCGGCGCTGCCTCGGGCAAGCTGCTGGGCAACCCGGACATGGTCGGGCTCTTCGAAGCGATCGGAGTCGGCCAGTGGTTCCGGTACCTCACCGGGCTCCTCGAGCTGACCGGCGCGATCCTCATCGTCGTTCCGCGCACGAAGTTCTTGGGCGCGGCGCTCCTGAGCATGGTGATGGTCGGCGCCGTGATGACGCATCTCCTCATCCTGCACAACGCTCCGACGGCGCCTGCCGTTCTGCTCCTTCTCGCCGGCATCGTGGCGTGGGGGCGACGTGCAGGTCTGAGGCCAGTGCTGGCGCGCTTCGGGCTGGTGACGTCGTGATCGCGTCGTCGGTCAGCGCGGTTCGCTCGCGTGGGCGCAGCGTCGTGCACGTCACTTCCGGGCACACGCACGGGCCCATCACTCGTCTGATGAGCCCCGGCGACCTCGGTGAGCTCGTCAAGCCGTTCGTGTTCCTCGATTACTTCGAGGCGTCGAGCACAGGCGCACCGCGCATGGCCGATCATCCACACTCCGGTATCGCGACGCACACGACGCTGCTCGAAGGCAGCGTCGCCTACCGAGACTCGACCGGAAAGTCCGGGACCTTGTCTCCGGGGAGCGTCGAGTGGATGCAAGCCGGCGGCGGGGTCTGGCACGGCGGCGACCTCCTGCCGGGCGCGCGGATCCGCGGCTACCAGCTGTGGGTCGCGTTGCCGGCGGCTCTCGAACATCTACCCGCGCTGAGTCAGTACCTCGAGCCGAGCGCGATCGAGACCGACGGTCACGTGCGCGTTCTGCTCGGCAGTCACGGAAGCGCGCGGAGCCCGATCGACGACGTGAGCCCGATGACGTACCTGCACGTGCGTCTGAAGGACGGCGAGAGCTGGCGCTACCAACCGCCCACCCGGCACGACGTCGCCTGGCTCGCGGTGAACGAAGGCAAGCTGCATGTCGCCGGCGCTGTGATCGCGCGACAGATGGCGGTCTTCGAGGAAGGCGACGGCGCGCTCGAGCTCCGCGCCGAGGGCGCGACGGAATTCGTCCTCGGCGCCGCCGCCAAGCATCCGCATCCGCTCGTGTGCGGAAGCTACTCGGTGCACACGAGCGCGCAGGCGCTCGTGATCGGAGAGGCCGGCATCCAGAAGGTGGCCGCTCGCCTCCGTCGGGATGCGCTCCCCGCTTGACCCGCTCTGTCGCGGCTGAAAAAGTAGCCGGCGATAAATGCCCCGAACGCCACTCGCTTCTCCGCGCGCGCTGACGCTCACGACGATGATCCTGGCGTGCGTGGGGGGCGTCCACGCGAATTGCACCAAAAACGACGGCCAATACACCCGATATGACGCGACGCTCTCGCTGAGCCCTAGCGGAGCCGTCTCGCTGAGGCAGGGCGAGAGCTTGAGCTTCGCCGTCACGACCAACTACGACGTGACGGACATCTTGTTCGAGACGGACTGCGGGCCTCTTGCCGAGGTGGGCGGGACGAAGATGGTGGAAAACCATTTGTTCGTCGGCAAGGCCTTTACGGTCACAGGCAAGCAGGCCGGTGTGTGCCACGTGGTGGTCGCCGACGGCCAGCTGAGCGCCCGCGCCGACCTGGCGATCACCGCGTCGATCCCGACGACGGATGCCTCCTTCGATGCGCCGTCCGATGCGCCCTCCGACGCGCCGATCGACGCGCCGATCGACCCCGACGCCGGCCTCGTCGCGCATCTCTATGTCAGCAATCGTACGGCCGGCAGCGTTGCGCGCTTTCGCGTCGTTGCAGGTACGAAGCTCGCTGGAGTCGACGGCTCGTTTGCGAGTGCCGCCGCAACGGGGCTGGCGTTCGGCCCCACGGGTACCCTCTACGTCGGCAACGCGGCGGACGGGACGATCGCGCGTTTTGCCGGCGCAAAGGCAACCGCGACGCCGCTCGCCGTGCTGTCGGCGCCGACGCAAGTGGGGTGGACCCCGTCCGGCGTCCTCTTCGTCCCCACCACGGCAGGCGCGGGCGAGCTCTGGGTCGCCTCGGACGGCATCACCGACTCGCTCGCCGTCTACCCGCTCGACAGCGCCGGCAATCTCGTCGGCCTGCCGTCGCTCGTGTCGACCGGCCTCGGCGTCGTCGCTGGCGCGCACGGCATCCAGGGCCTCGCGTTCGATGCGCCATCGAGCAGTCTCTTTGCGGCTGCCGATCAGGTGCGTCGCCTCATGCTCGTGCGTGGTGCCGGCACATGGACGCTGAGCCCCGTGACCGATTCCGCGCTCACGCCGCTCGGCGCGGCGAACCCCGTCGGGCTCGTCATGGCTCCGAATCGCTGGCTCTTTGCGGCGTACCCGGTGCCTTCATTCCTGAACGTGGGCTACTGGTCCGTGGCCAACGCGGCGACGACGTTCGTGAACGGCGCGAGCGGCGTGGCGAACAGCTTCAGCCCGCTCGCCATGGCCATCCTGCCCGGCCAGGCAGCGGCCGAGCCCGTGCGCGTCTACACGAGCACGAACCAGAACCAGGTCGTGGCGATCGATTTCACGGCTTCGAACATGCCGACCCTCACCGACCTCGCGTGCAACGCGCCCGCGCCGTCGTGGGCCATCGCAGGGGACTAGGCCTCGCTCTCAGCCGCCGCCGGCGAGGGCGATCATCGAGCTCACAGCGCTGAGCAAGGGATCCTGCTCGCGGCTCGCGAGATGCGCGAACAGGACGCGCACCAGCTTCTGGGCCTCGCAGACGAGGACGACCTCGCCGCTCACCTCGGCGGCCTTCGCCGTGTCGGCATGCAGGAGACCGACGCCGACGCCGCCGGCGATCAGCGTGCGGGTGACGCTCTCGCGATCGATGTGGATGACTCGCTTGGGTCGAATCTGATGCAGCTTGAACAGATTCTCCGCGGCCTGCCAGCAGCACGTGCCGCCGGTTGGGCCTATCCACGGCAGCTCCGCGAGCACATTCCAATCCAGAGGTCGCGAGACCTCCACCACCCCCGGAGGGGCCGCCAGGTACGTGGTAAAGCGCGCGACCTCGACGGTCGTCAGCCCTGGGTCGGCCTCGCCAGCCTCGTTGTAGAAGCCGGCATCCAGACTGCCACTGCGAATGCCATTCAGGATATCGAGTGAAGTGCCATGTTGGAGCGCCACGTCCACCTCGGGACATCGCTCGGCAAGGACCGTGAGAAGGCGCCCGAGCGCCTCCGTGCTCGAGTTGCTCGCCGTGCCGAGACGAAGGTGTCCCGTCAGACTTCCCTTGATGCGCTTCGCCTCGTCGATCAGCTCCTGGTGGGCACCGAGCGTCTGCTCCGCTTTCGCGAGCAGCCGTTGGCCGTCGGCCGTCAGGGTCATGCCCCGGGCCGTGCGATCGAAGAGCGTAATGCCGAGTGAATCTTCGATGGCCTTGATATGGGCGCTCACCGCCGGCTGACTCAGACCGAGTCGTTCGGCAGCGCGCGTGATGCTGCCTTCACGCGCCACGCCGACGAAAGTCCTTAGTTGATGAATCTCCATTTCAGGCTTCTCGGATCGCGCGGGG
>JAXDMI010000783.1:0-9001 GCA_034666145.1 Myxococcales bacterium
GAGTCCCGGAACCATCCCTCGACCGCCGCCCCTGAAACGAAGACGGGCTGACCGCTTTCGCGACCAGCCCGTTTGCCTCGAAGTGCCGATTTTGTAGGCGCGATTGGGGTTGAACCAACGACCCCTACCGTGTCAAGGTAGTGCTCTACCACTGAGCTACGCGCCTAAGAGGGTTGTGGGAAGTACCCCAAGGGCCGTCGGGCTGTCAAGCCGAGCTACGCGGACCGTTTCCCCGCTCCTCGAACCTTCGCAGGTGTGAGCGGGCGAACACGGGGTCCTGTCACGGATGTCAGGCCTCGCGTCACGTTTCGCTCCCCGTCGGCCCTGGCATGCAAAGCCGCTGAGGCCCGTTCGCGCTCGAGAACGCCTGTTTTTCAGCCCGATCGCGGGAAGTCGGGCGGCCGGCGAGCGCTCCGGCCGAGCCGCGGCACACGGGTTGCGATGAAGGAGCTCACTTCCTTCTCGCTTGTCTTTTGCAGTGTCGCATCTCTCTCTCGCGCGCGATCGAGGTCGGCTCCACGTCCGGGCAATGACCGGGGCGGGGAGCGTCGGCCTCGATCGCGCGCCCTCCCTCCTTCTTGTCCTTCAGGTACGCAGGTGGTGACATGACTTCTGCGATGCCGCTCGGTCGTTGCCGCCCCTTCGTGACGGGTCTGTTCGCTGCTGCGCTCGCCGCCGGCTGCAGCCTCAGCGATCCGGGCTTGAAGCCCGGCGAGCTGGGCAACGGCGGCTTTCACTTCTCGTGCGACGACGCCGTCGCGTGCAGCAAGTACACCGGCAGCGCCACGCAGTTCCCCGATGCCGTCGCGCTCGGCTCGACGTTCGCGGTCACCTTCACGCCGAAGAGCGCGAGCGGCCTCGACATCCACTTCAACGAGGCCGCTCCGGATCGCGGCATCACCGTCTCTCCCGTGAGCGACGTCTTCGTCACGCGCGGCGCGAACGGGCTCGTCGCCCTCAAGACGGGCTACGCGACGATCAACTCGCGTGATGCCGCGGGTCACCTCGTCGACTACATCGTGCTTCGCGTCGCGAAGCCGGACGCGCTCGTCGTGTACTCCGCCGATCAGCCCACCACCGATCCCGTGGCGGTCGACGCCGTGCAGCTCTCGCTGTCGCAGGGCGATCGCAAGACGTTCCGCGCGTTCGCGCAGCAGAACAAGGCGGGCCTCGCCGGCAGCCTCCAGCTCGAATGGACGTCCACGAATCCGCTCGTCGCCGAGGTGACCAGTACGACGGGCGGCGTGGCCACCCTCGTTCCGCGCTCGACGGGAAGCGCGATGCTCGTCGCCACCGGCGGCACGTTCACGCAGCAGGTCCCGATCACGGTGGTCCCTTGAAGACACTGCTCGCGCGCGTCCGCGCGTGCTCGGTCTCGCTCGGCGCGCTCGGCGCGCTTTGCGCGCTCACGACGCTCGCCGGTTGCGCAGCAGACTTCGACCACACCGAGATCACCAACGTGAAGGGGAGCCAGCCGTTCCCTGGAACCATGACCTATGCACGCATCGTCGTGCCGGTCGGCATGGTCGTGACGGCGCACATCGTCTCGTACGACAGCGACCACAAGTCGATGGACATGGGGCTGCAGTCGAAGGACACGCGCGTCGTCGAGGTGGAGCCCGTCGTCAGTGCCAACGACTACGCGTTCTTCGGGCTGACCCCCGGCAGCACGGATGTCGAGCTCACGGCGGCCGGCAGGGTGGTGCTCATCGTCACCGCAGTCGTCACCGATCAGCCTTCGCTGCCCTAGCCGCGGCTAGAGACGACGCGCGGTCCCTGGTATGACCCGGGGCGATGGATAGCCGCTATGTCGACGCCGAGGCCGCACGCGCAGTCGCCGAGCGCGCGCCGCACGTGAGCGAGGCGCTCGCGCTGCGTACGTACACGGCACGTCTCCTCGGCGCGGAGGAGGGGCTCGTCCTGCACGGCGGCGGCAACACCAGCGTCAAGTCGCAGGCGAGGACCATCTTCGGCGAGACCGTGCCCGTCCTCCACGTGAAGGGCTCCGGCTGGGATCTCGCCACCATCGAGCCCGCGGGTCATCCCGCAGTGCGCATGGCGGCGCTCGACCAGCTCTTGCTCCTGCCGTCGATGACCGACGAGCAGATGGTCAACGAGATGCGCCTCGCGCTCCTCGATGCCGGCGCGCCGACGCCGAGCGTCGAGACGTTGCTCCATGCCGCGCTGCCGGGGCGCTACATCGATCACACGCATGCCGATGCGCTGCTCGCCATCGCCGATCAGGACGAAGGCGCGAAGATCTGCCGCGAGGTCTTCGGCGATCGCCTGCTCTGGGTGCCCTACGTCATGCCGGGGTTCGGGCTCGCGAAGGCGTGCAAGCGCGCCTGGGACGGAGCCATCGCGGAGGGCCGCGCGCCTACCGTCATGGTCCTCGAGCGGCACGGCATCTTCACGTTCGGCGAGACCGCGAAGGAGAGCTACGAGCGCATGATCGAGGCGGTGACGACCGCCGAACGGTTCGCCGCCGATCGCATGCATACTGCAAACGTACCGACGGTGGTCCTCGACGACGCCCTCGAGGGTCGCGTCGCCGCCGTCGTGCGCGGCGCGATCGCCACCATGAGCGGCGAGCCGCCCGAGCGCGCGCCCATCGTCGCGGTGCGCTCGAGCGAGTGGATCCTAGCGTTCCTCGAGCGACTCGACGCCTACGAGCTCGTGCAGCGCGGCTGCGCGACGCCGGATCACGTGATCCGCACCAAGCCCACGGCGATGTTCGTGGCGAAGCCCGAGCACGAAGATCCGATGGCGCTTGCGGCACGAATCGAGCGCGACATCGGCGACTACGCCCGCCGCTACGATCGTTACTTCGAGGAGATGTGCGCGACGAAGAACATCACGCGCACCAAGCTCGATCCGTGGCCGCGCATCGTGCTCGTCCCGCGCGTGGGCATCCTCGCCGTCGGCAAGACGAAGAAGGAAGCGGAGATCGCCGCCGACATCTACGAGCACACCATCCAGGTCATGACCGACGCAGAGGACGTCGGGAAGTACTCGCCCGTCAGCATGGGCGATCTCTTCGACGTGGAGTACTGGAGCCTCGAGCAGGCGAAGATCAAGAAGGAGCCCGAGCTCCCGCTCGGCAAGCAAGTGGCGCTCATCACCGGCGCGGCCTCGGGCATCGGCAAGGCGACCGCCGCGCTCTTCGTCGAGCTCGGCGCGCACGTCATCGCGTGCGACTGCAACGGCAAGGCGCTCGACGCTGCGGCTGCCGAGATCGGTGGCAAGCGGCGCTCGCAGCTCGTGACGTGCGTAGCCGACGCGACGAAGCGTGAGGACCTCGACGCCGCGTTCACGCTCGCGTCGCGGATGTTCGGCGGCATCGACATCGTGGTGAGCAACGCCGGCGTCGCTCCCGAGGGCCGTCTCGACACCGCGGAAGGAGACGAGGCGCTGCGTCGATCGTTCGACACGAACCTCTTCGCGCACAACCTGGTCGCGAGCCGAGCCGTGCAGACGATGCTCCTCCAGCGCCGCGGAGGCTGCCTTCTCTTCAACGCGAGCAAGGCCGCCTTCAACCCGGGACCTGGGTTCGGGCCCTACGCCGTGGCCAAGGCCGCGCTCGTTGCGCTGATGCGCCAGTACGCGATTGACCTCGGCCGTTTCGGCATCCGGGCGAACGCCGTCAACGCCGACCGCATTCGGACCGGGATCTTCGCGGGCGGCGTGGTCGAGTCGCGAGCCGCCGCGCGCGGCCTTTCGGTCGACGAGTACTTCCGATCGAACCTGCTGACACGCGAGGTGAGCGCGCACGATGTGGCCGGCGCCTTCGCCTATCTCGCCCAGGCGAGGGCCACGACGGGGTGCGTCGTGACCGTGGACGGCGGAAACCCCGCCGCCTTCCCGCGCTAGGGCAACGGTTGGAGCAACTGGGAAGACAGGGTCAGCGAAGGCGGCGCAGGTCTCCGGGCCCGACGCGAAACGCCGCGACGCCATTTTTCTCGTGATTTTCGCGGCTCTCCATTGCGCACAGGGCCCCGAAAAGGCGAAAATGACGCGGAGTCATGTCTTCGCCGCCCCCGTCGCGCAGCAGCGCCGCGCCCGTCCGAGAGGGCGACATCTTGGCGTCGAAGTATCGCGTCGAGAAGGTGCTCGGCGTCGGCGGCATGGGCGTCGTCGTCGCGGCCGAGCACATCGAGCTCTCGCAGAAGGTGGCGCTGAAATTCCTGCTCAAGCAGGCCGCGGCGAACGACGACCTCGTCGGTCGCTTCTTGCGCGAGGCGCGCGCGTCGGTGCGGCTCAAAGGCGCGCACGTCGCGAAGACCCTCGATGTCGGTCGCCTCGAGGACGGCGCTCCGTACATCGTGATGGAGTTTCTCGACGGCCATGATCTCCACGCCGAGCTCCGCCTCGCGGACGGCGGGGGACTCCCGATCGAGATTGCCGTGAGCTACGTCGTCCAGGCTGCCGAAGGCCTGGCCGAGGCGCACTCGCTCGGGATCGTGCATCGCGATCTGAAGCCGGGAAATCTGTTCCTCACGCGCGGCGTCGACGGCCGGCCGCTCGTGAAGGTCCTCGACTTCGGCATCTCGAAGACGATGGACGCGTCGATCGGCGGCGACGGTCTGTCGCTCACCAACACGTCGATGCTGCTGGGCTCGCCGCTCTACATGTCGCCGGAGCAGATGCGGTCGTCGAAGCACGTCGACGAGCGCTCCGACCTCTGGGCGCTCGGAGCCATTGCATTCGAGCTGCTGACCGGGCGCGTACCGTTCGAGGCGGACACGATCCTCGAGCTCTGCTTCAAGGTCGCGCAGGAGAAGGCGCCGAACCCCAAGACGCTGCGCGCGGACCTCCCCGACGAGCTGTGCGAAGCGGTGATGAAGTGCCTCGAGAAGGAAGCCGACCAGCGCTTCGCGAACGTCGGTGAGCTCGCGCGCGCGTTCGAGCCCTTTGCGCTTGCCCGCGATCGCGGCACGGCGGAGCGCGCGCTCGATGTCCTCGGGACCGGAAAGCGTCCGCCGATGCGGAGCATCCCGGCGATCGCCTCCGCGCCGACGCCGCCGGCGACGCCCGCGCCGATCGCCGCGAATACGCCGGTGGCGGCGCCCGGTGTCGCGCAGAGCTCGCCGAGCCAGGCCGAAGCGGTCGCGCCCGCGGCGTGGGGCACGACGCAGGCGCAGACGACGAACAAGTCGCGCAAGGGGCTCTTCGCGCTCGCGGCCGGTGTCTTGATCGTCGCGGGATTCGCCGGCACCATGCTCGCGTCGCGCAAGTCGCCGGAGAGCACGGCGGCGACGGCGGGGAGCGCAATGCCGAGCGCGGTGGTGAGCGCGAACGCGAATGCGAACGCGAGCGCGAACGCGAACGCGAGCGCGAATGCGAGCGCGAACGCGAATGGCGCGGACGCGGGCGCGGCGGTGCCGAGTGCGGCCGTGGCCGGCACGACCAGCGCGACGGGCGCGGTGGGCGTGACGGCTTCCGCCGGGGGCGGTGCGGCGACGGGGGCGGTCGTGAAGAACGGCGGACGGCCAACGCCGGTCGCGAGCGGAGCAGGCGCGAAGGGCCCGAAGCCTGCTGCTTCGGGCGCGAGCTCTGGACCCACCACGCCGGCCGGCGCACCGACCACCGATCCTGCGGGCTTCATCAAGGTGCGTGAATGATGCATGCATCGGGCGGCGCCCGGAATCGCCGTACCGCGCTGGTCGCTCTGCTCCTGTCCGCGGTCTCCGCGTCGCTGGTCTCACTGCGTGCCGCGCCTGCGTTCGCCGACGAAGGCGACGCGCCCGCGGCGGAGACGTCGCCGAGGATGGACAACCGCGCGCGCGCGCAGCAGCTCTTCGACAGCGCGCTCGCCGACGCCGAGGCCGGAAATCTAGCCTCCGCGTGCCCGAAGTTCCTCGCGAGCCAGGAGGCCGATCCCAAGACCAGCACGCTCCTCAACCTCGCGAGCTGCTACGAGAAGAACGGCCAGACCGCGAGCGCGTGGGGCGCCTTCCGCGAGGCCGAGGGGCTCGCGCGCAAGGTCGCACGCGCCGACTGGGAGAGCGCCGCGCGCAGCCATGCCGAGGCGCTCGAGCCGAAGCTCGTGCGGCTCACCATCCAGGTACCAGAGCCGAGCCGCGTGCCCGGTCTCGTCGTCGTACGCGACGGCGCGAAGCTCGGTGCCGGTGAGTGGGGCGTCGCCATCCCGGTCGATCCCGGTGAGCACGTCGTCTCGGCGAGCGCGCTCGGACGCGCACCGTGGGAGACGCGCACCAGCGTGCGCGAGGCGAGCGGCACAGTCGCCATCCCCATGCTCGAGGCGCTGCCGCCCGAGACGGCGCCACCGCAACCTCCGCCCGACGTCCAGGTGGGACCGACATCGTGGTGGACGCCGATGCGCACCGCGGGCGTGGTCGTCGGCGGCGCCGGCGTGGTCGGCCTCGTCGCCGGCGGCATCCTCGGCCTCGTCGCCAAGAGCAACTACGACACAGCACGTGCACAATGCACGGGTGGCGCGCGCGGCTGTCCCGCCGGCGCCGTCAGCGACTCCGACTCCGCCTATGGCATGGCGACGGGCGCCACCATCGTGTTCGTGGTGGGCGCCGCTGCCGCCGTGACCGGCACTGCGCTCGTTCTCTTCTCGGCCCCCGCGGACGCGAAGACCGGCTCCGCTCCGACGCGTAAGCTGCCCGGCGCGAGCGCGGCGCTGCACTTCGGCCCCGGCGCGATCGAGCTCGACGGCCGATGGTGACCCGCTCCACCCGCTCCACCCGCTCTCCAGGCTCCCGCGCTCGCTGGGCGCCGCTCTTCATGGTGTGGACGCTCATCGCGTGCGGCGCAAGCTCCGCGGCATGCGCTGCCGTGCTCGGCTTCGAGCGGCTGAGCGAGGACGGCGCGTCGTCCGAAGGCGGCTCACCGGAGACCGCGCCACCGACGGAAGCGGGCGCCGACAGCGCGATGCCCGAGACCGGCCCGACCTGCACCGCGCTCGGCGTTCCCGATCGTCCCACGGTCTTCGATGCCGGGGCCGACGCTCGCGATCCCATCCACATGGCGGTGAGGATCCTCGACTACGGCATCGACACGGCGGCGGCTGCGCCGGGGTTCAACCTCGATCACGCGTGCTCGTCGTCCGTGGCCACGAGCACGTGCGTCACCAAGATCGACGAAGCGACGTTCGGCAAGTACGGCAAGGACAAGAACGATCAGGGCCTCGACAACTCGGGATACGGCCTGCTCGGGTACCTCGCATATCTCGGTCCGGCGTTCGCTCCCACGTCGATCAACGATCGACTCCACGCGGGTGAATACGGCGCCGTCGTTCGTCTCGCCAACTGGAACGGCACCGACGAGGACGACGACGTCATCGTGGAGATCTTCCCGGCCATCGGCCTGTGGGACCATCCCGACGGCGGTCCGATGACGCCTGGCGCGACACCGACGTTCACATCCGACGATCAATGGATCCGCGATCGTCGCTTCCAGAACATCGTCGATGCCTCGCGCATCAAGTCGGCGAACGCTTGGGTCACGGGTGGCCGTCTCGTCGCGTCGTTCCAGAAGGTGACGCTGCCGGTCTCCGTGCCCGACGACAAGAAGCCGCTCGATGTCATCCTCCAAGAGGCTTACCTCTCCGGCCCGCTCGTCGCGGACGGCACGTCGTTCCGCATCAAGGATGCTGTGCTCGGCGGACGCTGGCGCACGGCCGACATGCTCGGGCAGGTCCGCACCATCTGGATCAAGAACACCGTCGGTCTGAACAACGTCGTGCTCTGCGAGCCCAACCTGAAGTTCGACGTCTACGGCGCGGTGAAGAAGGAGGTCTGCGACGGTCGCGACATCCGGAGCTCGAGCGTCGATGACGGCAAGAGCCTTCCCTGCGATTCGTTCTCTGCCGGCATTCGCCTCGACACGTACGCCGTCGACGTACCGGGCACGTTCGGCGACTTGCCGGCCGCGTCGCCGCCGGTCGCCACGCGTTGTCAGATCGACGGCTCCATTCCGGAGGGCGATGATTGCGCCCCCGCGTCCCAGTGACCTCTCAACGCCGTGCTGAGGAATCGATGATGCTGCTCGGGCGACGATCGTTGAAGCTGCGCTTCGCGGGTGCCGGTGTGCCTGCTGCGGTCGGTGTGCTCGTACTCGCGCTCGCAGCAACTGCCGCCGCGTGCGGAGGCGACGACCAAGGCGCGACGCTCACGATGCCGGATCCCGTGCCCGAAGCCGGCGCGCCCGACGTCGTCGACGCGTCGAAGGGGCCGGCTCCGCTGTGCGTCGACGGCAACCCGGTGGCGTGGCCGCCCGGCCCGTACGAGATCGGCATCACGTCGGTCCTCCCGCCGGACCTCACGTTCGAGGGCCCGAACGGCACCGTGAAGCTCAAGGATTACTTCGAGCCGTGCGCGCCGCGATCGCGCCTGCTCGTCATCCGCTCGGCTGCTGCGTGGTGCGGCCCTTGCGGATGGCACGCGTCGCACACCACGCTGACGCTCGGTGAGACACGCTTCGCCGATCGCCTCCTTCTCCTCGATCTGCTCATCGCCGACGAGGACAACATGCCGCCCGACGCGGCAGCAGCGACGCGCTGGAGCAAGCGCATCGACGCGCCGCCGGGGCTCATGCCCAGGGTCGCGTTGGATGCAAAATACACGTTTTCGACGGTGCTCCCGGCGAAGAACGTGTTGCCCGAGTACGTGATCGTCGACACGCGCACGATGATCGTGCGCACCGTCATCTCCAATCCCGACCCGCAGACGCTCAGCGGTTACGTCGCCGTCGAGCTGGCTTCGCTGGACGGATTGCCGCGCATCGACCTCCCCGAGCGCAACCTCCACGACGGCCTCCTCACCGACGACGAGTTCGATCTCCTCCAGGACATGAAGCTCCCCGGAGCACCTCCTGCGGATCCCACGAACGAGTACGGCGACGATGCCGCCGCTGCCGCGCTCGGCAAGACGCTGTTCGCCGACACGCAGCTCTCGCCCTCGAACACCGTCGCGTGCAGCACCTGCCACGATCCCACGAAGTCGCTGGCCGACGGCATCCCGCAGGCGATCGG
>JAXDMI010000784.1:0-12751 GCA_034666145.1 Myxococcales bacterium
GCGCCATGGCTCAGCGGTGCCATGTGGCCCGCGCCCGCGATCGTCACGATGCGGGCGCCCGGGATCGCCGCCGCGAGCTGCTCGACCACCCGGCGTGCTGCGAGCGGCGTGAGCTCGCCCGTTACGAGCGTGACCGGGCAGCGCAGTGATGCATACGCGCTTGCCGGTGTCGTGTCGGACGCCAAGCTCTGCACCCCTTCGCGCAGAACCCAGCCCACGCGGCGGAATTCGGTGCGCGCTTCCTCACGCAGCGCGGACCACGCGCCTTCGCCGCCCCAGTACTCCACGAAGCCGCGTAGCCAGCGCTCGTGAGCTTCCGCCGTCCATCCCCACGATGACTCCACCTTCGTGAGCTCGGCGCGCGCCTCCGCGTCGCTCGTCGGATCGAGCGCACCGAAGGCCACCGGCTCGAAGAGCACGAGCGACCGCACCGACGACGGCACCGCCAGCGCGGCGAGCAACGCGACGAACGCGCCATACGAATGACCGACCACATGCGCGGGCGCACCGCGGGCACCGCCGACACCGCCGGCACCGCCCGCGAGGAGCTTGCTCACGTGGGCGACGTCCTCGCGAAACGAGAACGGCTTCGGCTCCGGCCACGCGGGCGATGCACCGTGCCCCGTCAAATCCGGCACGATCGCGCGATGACCCTTCTCGACGAAGGTCGCCGCGAGACGACGCCACTGTCGTCCCGAGAGCCCGGAGCTGTGCAACAGCACGACGGGATCGCCGCTGCCCGATGCCTCCACGTGGAGAGCGACGTTGCCCTCGGCGAGCTTCGCGAGCTTCCCGAGCGAGATGCGCCAGCCCATCTCGTTGTCGGCGGCCGAAACGCCAGGCGGTAGCCCATCGTGCACGGCGACCAGCTCGGTGCGCGCAGCGTTGCCATCGGCATCGGCGAGCGTGACGGTCATCGTCATCTCGCCCTGCATCCCGGGATCCGCCGTCTCGAACTCCATCACCTCGACCATGCGCTCGCCGGGAACGAGCTCGACGAAGCGCCCGTGATACGTGTCCGTGTGCGCGCTGCTCTTTCCCTTCGCGTCCGTCGCGTCGTAGGTGAGCGAGATGCGGAACGCGCCGCCTTCGCGTCCTTCGAACGCGTGCACGTGGCTGGTCATCCCGGTCGGCACCATCCACGCCGCGACGGTGTTGGCCTCTACGAATGCGCGATAGACGCGGTCGCGTGGCGCATCGATGCGCACGCTGATGCGGGTCGAGCTCATGCCGGTGATTCTAGTTCTTAGTTCGTCTTCGCGACCGGTTCGGTGACCGGCGGATTCGACGGCAGCCGTCCGACCGTCGGGGGTGCGGCATCGGTGGCCTCGTCGCGTTCCATGCGCTGATGCTTCACGTTCTCGAAGCTGCTCTTGAGCTCGGGCAGGTTCGCCGTGAGGAGGCCGAACTCGCGCTTGGGAAGGCTCAACGCATCCATCGGCGATTTGCAGCGCACCGTCGACGAACGAACGCTGCCGTTGAGGATGGCCATCTCGCCGAAGAACTCGCCCGCATGGAGGCGCGTGCAGAAGACCTCCTTGCCGTCGCGGTCCTGCACCACGTCCGCCTCACCGCTGAGGATGATGTAGATGCGATCGCCGACGTCGCCTTGGCGAAAGACGTCCTGACCCGGCTCGAAGTGCTCCTGCGTGATGCCCGCCGAGCTCGAGAGCTTCAGCTGAACCGAGTCGGGCGGCATGATGTAGTCGAGGATCCACGCGAGCAGCACGCGCATGCGCCGCGCCGCGCCCGGCAGCTTCATGAGGTAGATGCCGCGCCACATGACCCACGCGACGAAGCCCGAGATCTGCAGGCCGAAGACCTGCGCCACCGCGGAGTGGTGCCCGAGCGAGCCCATCATGCCGAGACCCTTGAACGCGTAGGTCCGGCGCGACTTGCGGTTCCTGAGCGCCGCGAAGATGTTCTCCGCCGCGGTCTGGCCCTGACGCGACGCGTGCTGCGCTGTCGGCGGACACATGCCGCCCGTGATCAGCGGGATGGCCGCGCAGTCCCCGACCGCCCAGAGATCGTCGGTGCCCTTCACCTGGAGGTGCTCGTCGACCTCGATCTTGCCGTTCTTCGACTTGGGCAGCGTCGGGATCGACTGGATGAGCGGATGCGGCGAGCTCGGCACCGTCGACACGAGCGTCTTCGTCTCGATGCGCTCGCCGTCATCGAGAATGGCGGCCTCGCCCGTCGCTGCCGAGAGGCGCGTGCCGAAGCGGATGTCCACGCCGCGCTGCGCAAGCTTCCGCTGCGCGAAGATGGCGAGCTTCTCGTCCATCTCGGGAAGGATGCGATCCATGTTGTGGAGGAGGACGACGCGGATCTCCTTGTCGTCGATGCGACCGCGATAGTCGGGCGCGGAGCCGCGCACGAAGTCGTTGATCTCCGCGACCACCTCGACGCCGGAGAAGCCGCCTCCCGCCACCACGAACGTGAGGAGCTGCCGGCGAAGCCGCTCGTCCTTCTCGATGGCCGCCTCGCCGAGCGCCTTGATGAGGTGGTTCCGCAGGTTCAGCGCATCGGCGAGGTTCTTGAACGGCAGCGCGTGCTCGGGCAGGCCGCGCAAGCCGCGGAAGTCGGTGACGTTGCCCAGCGCGAAGACGAGATGGTCGTACTGGAGGACGTTGTGCCGCGGCAGGAACCCGGGCGAGAGCGTCACGGTCTTCGCCGCGAAGTCGATCTTCTCCACCTCGCGCACGTGCACGTTGGTGCGGGGCAGGAGATGCGCGAGCGGGCTGACCATGTCGGTCAGCCCGATGCTGCCGGAGACGATCTCCGGAAGCATCGGCTGGAAGACGAAGTAGTTCTCGCGATTGACGAGCGAGATCTGCACGTCCTCGTTCTCACCGAGCAGCTTCTCCAGCGCCTGCGCGGTGTAGACGCCGCCGAAGCCGCCGCCCAGCACGACGACGTGCTTCTTGTCCTTACCGAGCGCGCCGAAGTCGACGAGGTGGAGATAACGCCGACGCCGCGCCACGAGCGCCAGCAAGAAGACGCCCACGACCAGCGTCGCAGCCGCGGCCGCGACGTAGTGAATCAGTTGCATCTCAAACTAACGATAACGCTACAGCGAGAGCAGGAACTTGACGACCGTCATCTGCTGAGCGCGCGTCAGCGCACGGAACTTCTCCATCGTATTGCGAGCTTCGCCACGGAACGGGCTCGCCCTGCTGCAGATGTCGTTCGCGCCCTGATTCGCAGGGCACTTCGTGTAGTCGTTGCCGGGCGGAGCGGGGAGATCGTGGATCTCGATCGCGGCGAGGACGGCGAGGTCCACGTTCGTGACCTGCATGAGCACGTTCGCGCCCGTGTCCGCGCTGGTGAACACCGTGGACGACGGCGGGTTCGCCGGGTCGCCGAGGTAGTTACCGTTGCCGAGGACGTTCAGGTAGACGCGCGCGTCGTGCCAGAACGGCGGACCGACACGACCGAGGCCCATGAGCGGCGGCGTGCGGAACTCGTTGCCGCTCGCGATGCCGGTGACGCTCGGCGGGATCGCGTAGTCGGCGAGGTCGCGGTTGATGTTGCCGGCGATGAGCTCCGGCCGAAAGCCCTGCGGCAGCTCGGGGTTCTTGTGGATGAGACCGTCCCAGAACACCGGGGCCCAGCGGTTCGTGAGGTGCTGGCCGCCGATCTTCGCCGGCGAAATGCCCGTCTTCATGATCGGGATGTGGCAGCTCGCGCAGCCGAGCTGGCGATCGGCTGCGATGCCGTGGTCGGCGTCGGCCTTCTTCACCGGATCGGGATCGTTGAAGCCGACCGGCGCTGCGCCCGGCGTCATGCGGCTGCGGAACGCCGCGAGGTCGAGGCCGAAGAGCACGGCGCCGGCCTGCACGTCGCGCGCGTCCTGGCTCACCGCGGGAGTCTCGTAGAGCGCATCGGCATGACGCGGCGGCGCGATGTTGCGGATCATGTCGCGGAGGTGGAGCACCGTCTCCGCGCTGATCTCGGGATCCGCGACGTTGTCGCACATCATGTTGGGGCTGTCGGCGTTCGGCTGCTCCACCGGGGCGAAGGGGCTCGTGAGCCCGATCTCGCCCTGGGTGCCGCCGACGTCGAACTGCAGCATCGTGGGACCGGCGCCGCGGATGCCGAAGCGGCTCACGCGGATGACGGGATCGCCGCCGGTGAAGCTGTCGGATGCGCGCCCTTCGTTGTGACGACCGGAGACGCAGTCGCCGGGACAGATCAGCGGATCGGGCTGAGGCTCGAGCGACGACGGGTACCGGACGTGATCGTCCTGATCCTCGTTGGCCAGCAGATCCATGTAGTGGATCGCTTCCATGAGGCCGCGCGCGACGTACGGCGGAGCGGCGCGCTCGCCCTTGGCGCGGCGGAGACCGAGCGTGCTCTGGCGCGTGACGGGATCGAGGCCGCCCTGGAGGAACGGGTCCATCGACAGCGACGGGTAGTCGTTGATCTTGCACTCGCCGACCGCCTGCACGTGCTGGAGCGGTCCGCCGAGCTCGGCGATCGGGATGAACTGACCGCTCGAAGGCGAGTAGTCGCCGTAGAGCGTGAAGGCCGCCGTGGGCGGGTTGCCGTACTGCTTCGTGATCTTGGCGTGATTGGTATTGCCCTTGCGGCCGGCGCGCGAGACGGGCGTGTTGACGGTGTTGATGTTGCCCGGCGCCGACGGCCCGGTGCCCGCAACCGCGATGTTGTCGCGATTCTCCTCCGAGCTGTTGTGACAGCCCAGGCACATACGCTGATTGAACAGCGGTCCAACGCCCTCTTCATCGGTATGCGGAGTCGCAAAGAAGTGGAGCGGTGAATCGACATTCTGGAAGTCGTAGAGCAGGCGCTCCTCGTCCGTGGCCGTGGGATACGTGAGCGCGTCGGCGCTCAGCGCGGTGCCCCACGTCGACCGCTCGTGCAGCTCGACGGGCTGGAGCTGCGAGGAATCACCCGGCAGCGCGATACCCGAGAAATCGCGGGTCGCTTCTTCGTCGAGCGTCTCGGTGACGACGCCCTCTTTGCAGCTCGCTGCGGCAAAGCCGAGCGCGCCGATGACCGCCGCCACGAGGCCGTAACGAGCGACGGAGACCACGAGACGAAGACCTTTGGATTGATGGTCGGACATGGTCAGAACTCCCCCGTGACATCGAGGAACAGGCGCTGAGCATGATTGGTCATGAGTGGGAATCCGTAATAGTCGAAATACGAAATAGCGGGCATGAGGTGCTTGATGATGCGGTAGCTGACACCGGCCTCGACACCTTTGTAGTCCGTACCGGCGCCGAGATCGGAGTCGGCGAACGCGGCCACGGTGACGTCGGATTTGACGTGTCGATACGTGACCCACGCGTTGAGGGGATTGAGGGCGCTCTCCTTCTCGTAGTCGCCGATGCGCGTACCGAGGGTGATCCCTGCGCCGTAGCGATGGTCGGAGCGCGCCGTGAAATTGTAGGCGTAGTCGCCGAGGAGATAGACGTCGGGCTTGCCGAGCTTCGTGCTGTTGAACGGCACGTGGACCTGGAGCGTCGGATTGAGGACGCGGAAGGCGTCTTTCGAGAATCCGATCGCGTTTTGCGGGCCGTACGCGTAGTGGCTATTTCCGGTGTTCAGCCCGGGCGCGAGCAAGAGCGCATTCGTCGGCTGCTGGACGCTGACGGCGCCGACGTCGATGCCGGGTGAGCTGAGACCGTTGTTCAGGTTCTCCCAGTCGTAGAACGCGAGCGCGCCGGTCACGAAGTGCGTGGCCAGCTTGATCTGGTCCATGAAGAGGCCGGTTCGTCCGGTGAGACCGACGAAGCGAAGGTCCTGCGTCTCCTGCACCTGGTAGTAGGCGATGACGTTCTCGAGGACGAGGTTCTGCACGTCGGGGAGATCGAGGATCTTCACCTTGAGCGCAGCGCCCGCGGGGTTGACGTCGTCGTCCCAGATCATCTCGGTGCGAAGCGTTCCCGGCGTTCCGCGCCACGTGGGGTTCGGCATGCGACCCAGGATGAGGCTGACCCGCGAGCGATCATTGAGCGGCCGGATGGCGATCCAGGCCTGATCGAGGTTGAAGGCGCTCGAACGGAACGAATCTCCCAGTGTGATGAAGGGAACCGTGGGGTTTGGATTCTCGCCGGTGGAGAGGCGGAGCCCGCCGATGACCATCGAGGTCTTCGGGTCGGCGAACTCGACGCCGAAGCGGATGCGCTGCCGGAGGCCGTTGTTGACCGTGTTCCTGGTCAGCGAGTCGGTGAGGTCGGAGTTGTGCCAGTAGTCGTAGCGCAGGGTCATCGCCCCGCTGAACTTGAGCGGCAGACCGAGGACCGTGGTGGCGCCGGGCACCGGAGGAGGCGAAGGCTCGGCGACGACCACCGGCGGCGGCGCCGTGCGCGCGGCCTCCTGCTGCTGGCGGATGATCTCCACCTGGCGTCGCAGATCTTCGTTCGCCTGCGCGAGCGCGCGGAGTCGCTCATCCATCTCCGCGGCGTGGCGATCCGCATCGGTGACGGGCGCAGTCGGCGTCGTCGTCGACGTGCCCATGGTCGGGGGCGCCGGCGGAACATCGGGAGGAGGAGGCGGCGGCGGCGTCTGCGCACGTGCAGTTCCCGTAAACCCCGTAATCAGCAGCAAACTGAGCGGAAGGATCCGCCTGAGCAGGGGTCGTTGATGGGTTCGCAAGGGCGGTCCTTCGGCGTTGCGTACGGTCTCCTCGGGAGGTGTGGCGACGCGGGTAACTGCGGCACGCGTGAAACTGAGCGTCCGTGGTTTCACGTCCTGCTCACCGCTGTCAAAAGGAAAAGTTTGGGTTCCAAGGAATGGGCGCGCCACGGGCGCGCGCGGTCCGCGCGGTCCTTGAGGCTTCTCCGAGCCGCGGGGTTTGCTAACCTGCAGGTTGATGGCGGCGTTCGACTTCAGCGCGCTCACCCTGACGGAGATGATCCGGCTTCGGGAGCATCTCTCCGAGGAGATCACGCGCAAGTTCGAGCGGCGACTGGCGCTCGCCTTCAGCGACGTCGTCGGTTCCACCAACTACTTCGCGCGCTTCGGCGATCGCGCGGGCCGCGCGCTCCAGCAGCGCCACATCGACATGCTCCAGGAGCAGCTCCCGGCGACCTCGGGACGCATCGTCGACACCGCGGGCGACGGCGCCTTCATGTGCTTCCCCACCGCCGACCAGGCGATCGAGGCGCTCTCGACCCTCCAGCTGAAGCTCGTCGAGTTCAACGCATCACGCGCGCCCGAGCATCATCTTCTCGTTCGCATCGGCATCCACTTCGGGCCCGCGCTCACCGATGGCACCGTGGTCACGGGTGACTCGGTGAACCTCTGTGCGCGCGTCACGGCGACCGCCGAGGCTTCGTCCATTCGCGTCACGAAGGCCGCGTTCATGGAGCTCGCGAGCGCGCGGCGCCTCCGCTGCAAGGCGTTGCCCACCGTCGAGCTGAAGGGCATCGCCAATCCCGTCGAGATCCTCGAGTTCGCGTGGCGGGAACCGGTCGCGTTCCCTTCCACGGTGCTCGTCGAGGAGACCGGGCAGGTCCACAAGCTCCCGCACGACGACACGATCACCTTCGGACGCCTTGCCGAGCACGACGGAACGCGCGCGAACGACATCATCCTCACGCTGCCCGACGAGGCGCAGCTCGCGCGCATCAGCCGCTGGCACTTCGAGCTGCGTCGCCAGCCGGACGGCTTCTACCTCCGCCCGGTCTCCGAGCAGACCACCGAGGTCGACGGCGTTGCCGTGACCCGCGGTGGTCAGGTGATCATTCGCCCGGGCTCGAAGGTGCGTCTCGGCGGCGTGATGACGCTGGTCTTCTTCTCGGAGCAGACCGCGACGCTCTCGCTCGCGACGATCATGCGCTAGCTCAGCGCGCTTCCTCACGCCGGCGACGGCGTGCCACCAGCGCGATCGTCGCGAAGAGGCCGAAGGCCAACGCGCCGCCCGACATTCCCCCTCGCGATCGCGGGGTCGCGCTGCACGCCAAGCCGCCACCTTCGAGGCTCGCCGCCGCAGCGTTGGCGCCCTGCGAACCATCGGGGTTCCCTACGGGATTGCCGCTCGGCAGCTTGGGCGCGCAGGCGTTGTTCGTGGTGCAGTACTGCGTCGCCGAGCACTCGCTGTCGTTCGTGCACTCGACGCACACGTTCGACGAAGAGCACTTGCCAACGCGACACTGCGCCGTGTTCGCGCAAGGACCGTCGGCGCTCGCGAGCCCGCACAGGTTGTCCTTCGGATCGCAAACGCCGCTCGCGCAGACCGCGCTGCCTGCTCCGGGAGTGCACGCGCCGTTCAGCGTTGGCATGTGGCCGGCCACCGTCGGAACGGGCTGGCCGTTGGGGAGCTTGGGGAGGCACATGAGCGAGCTCGTGTTGCACCACTGCGTAGCGTCACAGTCGGTGTCGACGGCGCAGGCGCCCGCCGCCAAACACACGTTGCCGGTCGCGGAGCACGCGCCGGAGCGACAGACGACGGCGCCGTTCGCGGGCGTGCAGGGGCCGTCGCCGGCGGCGTAGCCGCACTTGTTGTCGGCCGCGTCGCAGACCGAGCTCGCGCAGACCAAGGTCGCCGCCGCGGGGGTACACGCTCCGTTGAGCGTCGGATTCGTATGCGGAGCATCGGTCGGCAACGCCGATCCGTTCGACAGCTTGGCCGTGCAGGCATTCGTCGCCTCCATGCACCACTTGCCGCCCGTGCAGTCCGCGTCGGCGACGCATCCGCCGGCCGGCGCGCAGGTGCCGCTCACGCTACAAGCGCCCGAGCGACACACCGTTGCGGCGTTCGCCGTCGTGCACGGACCGTCGCCGACGGCGTATCCGCACTTCGTGTCGGGATCACAAACACCCGAGCGACACACCTTGCCCGCGCTGCCCGCGTCGCACACGCCGCTGCCGTTGGCGAAGCCACACTTCAGATCGGGATCGCAGACGGCGGAGCGACACACGACGCCGGCGTCCGCGGTGGTGCACGCACCGTCGCCGTTGGCGTATCCGCACTTCGAGTCGGCGGTATCGCAGATGAGCGAGCGGCAGACGACGCTCGCGTTTCCGGCGGCGCACGGACCCGCGCCGTTTCCGAAGCCACACTCGTGGTCGGCCGTGTCACAGACCTTGCTCGTACAGACGAGCGTGCCTGCTGCCGCCGTGCACGTGCCGTCCAACGTCGGGGCGGTGTGCGGAGCGTCGGTCGGAATGGCGACGCCGTTGGCCAGCGTAGGTCCACAGGTCGACAGGGCCTCGTTGCACCAGTTACCGGCCGCGCAGTCGGTGTCGGCGGTGCAACCGATGGTCGTCTTGATGTGCGAGCCGAGCAGCGGCGTGACACCGGTCGCGTAGATGTCGTAGTTGCCGGCGATCAGCGTCCCCGACGCCGTGGCGTCGATGAGGACGGTGAGCTGGAAGTTGCCAGTCGCGCCTGCCGCGAGAGCGCCGATGGTGCAATGCACGAGACCGGCCGAGCCCACCGCCGGCGTCGTGCAGACGAGGCCCGGTGCGGTGAGGCTCACGAACGTCGTGTTCGGCGGCAGGGTGAAGTCGACCTGCACGCCGGCCGCCGGCGTCGCCGAGCCGTTCTTGTACGCGATCGTGTACGTGAGGTTCGTTCCGGCGTTGGCTTGCGCGGGCGCGGTGCCGCTCGTGAAGAGCGACGCGATGGACGTGCCGATGCCGTCGACGTAGATCTGACCGAAGTGCCCGCCCAGCGAGCATCCGGATCCGATGACGTCGAGCGTCACCTGATCGCCGACCTTCAGCTTGGCCGCGCCGGGCGCGATGTCTACGAGCTGCCAGTCGGTGTAATAGAAGCCGTTCGAGATCTTCCACGGAACGCCGGCCTGCGCGCTCAGGTTGAAGTCGGTGTAGAGGATCGTGCCGGACGTGTTGTTCGTGAGCTGCACGAAGTAATACGGCTGCTCGGTAGCCGCGTGCGCGGGGTTCTCGAGCACAGGGGCAGCGACGAAGCGGACGTGCACGAGACCGTCGGCGGCATCGACGTCACCGGCGGCGATCGTCATCTGCTGCGAGAGATCGTTGACGTTCTTGTTCTTGCCGCCCTCGTTGACGAGCACGCACTGGTTTCCGAACTTCGGCCACCGGAGCGATGCGCCGGCGCCGAGGTTCGGATCCGTGCGGCTCTCCGGTCCTGCCGCCGCTCGCTTGATCGTCGTGAGAGCGGTGCCGCCGGCGCCGAGGTTCAGCCCAGTGCGCGTCTGCGGCGACTGGACGGTGACGCCAGGATCGAGAAACGTCGTGACCGTCCACGACGGCGGCGCGTTGCCGGCGGTTCCGGTTTCGAAATCCCCGTTCGTCCAGAGCGCGCTCGCGGAGTCGCGGACGTTTCCCTCGCCCGCCTCATGAGAGGGGGCGCTCGGTTCACACGCGTACGAGCCGAGGACGACAGCGAGACAACACGCGCGAACGCGCCACGGATATTGAAAGGTCACAGCAAAAGATTTTCAGAAAAGATGCGCCGACACAATCCCGGTGTGGATAATGGAGCGCGATGACAGGTAGGTTGTGTGCGATGAGGGCTCGGTTCGCTGCTCGCGCGGCTCTGGTGGTTGGCGCGGCTACATTCGGCCTCGCGTTGGATACGCCCGCGAGCGCGCAGAGCGCTGGGTTCGCGGTCGATCGCTTCGACCCGTCCGAGCGCGGCAGTGATTGGTTCACCGTCGAGTCGCTCGATCTACGCGGTCACGTGCGCCCCGCGCTCGGCCTCGTCCTCGACTACGCATATCGGCCGCTCGCCTTCTACGACCAGAATGGCAACCTCGTCACGAGCCTGGTCGACAACCAACTCTTCGCCCACATCGGCGGCTCGCTCGTGCTGTGGGATCGCGTTCGCCTCGGTGTGAATCTTCCGATCGCTCTCTACCAGAATGGCGACTCCGGCACGTTGACCGGCGCCGGTGCGCTCTCGTCGCCGACGAGCGCGTTCGCGGCCGGTGACCTTCGTCTCGGCGCCGATCTACGCCTCGCCGGCGTGTACGGCGGACCGGCCACGCTCGGCATCGGCGTCCAGGCGTACCTGCCCACCGGCAGCCGAGGTTCGTTCACCGGCGACGAGAGCGTGCGCGTCGCGCCGCGTGTCATGGTCGCCGGCGACGTCGGCGCGTTCGCTTACGCCGCGCGCATCGGCATCATGTATCGCGGCCTCGACGACAGCTTCGGCGGCACGCGTCTCGGCACCGAGATGCCGTTCGCGGCATCGGCCGGCCTCCGAGGGTTCAACCACAAGCTCCTCGTCGGACCGGAGGTCTTCGGGACCACGACCCTCGATGACCCGTTCGCGAAGACGTCGGCGCCGCTCGAGATCCTCCTCGGCGCGCACTTCACGATCGCCGGCGGCTTGCGTGCGGGTCTCGGCGGTGGAACCGGGCTCACGCGCGGGCTCGGCGCACCGACCGCGCGGTTCGTCGGCAACATCGAATGGGCGCCCGGCATCGAAGAGGCGCCGCGGCCGACCGACCGCGACGGCGACGGCGTCTTCGACAACGAAGATGCATGCCCGGACGTGCCCGGCGTACGAACGGACGATCCGGCCACGAACGGCTGTCCGCCCGATCGCGACAAGGACGGGATCATCGACAGCGCCGACGCGTGTCCCGACGTGCCCGGCGTGAAGACGAGCGACCCGAAGACGAACGGTTGCCCGCCCGATCGCGACGGTGACGGTGTGCTCGACAGCGTCGACGCCTGCCCCGACGTTCCCGGCGTGAAGACGAGCGACCCGAAGACCAACGGTTGTCCGCCCGATCGCGACGGCGACGGTGTCCTCGACGTCGACGATGCGTGCCCGGACGTTCCCGGCATCAAGACGAGCGATCCGAAGACGAACGGCTGCCCCGATCCCGATCGCGACAAGGACGGCATCGTCAACGCGGAGGACGCGTGTCCCGACGAGCCCGGCCCGCGCGATCCCGATCCGAAGAGGAGCGGCTGTCCGAAGGCCTTCGTGGCCGCCGGGCAGATCAAGATCCTCGATCAGGTGAAGTTCAAGACCGGCAGCACCCAGATCCTGCCCGGCAAGGAGAGCGAAGACGTCCTCCAGGCCGTGCTCGGAGTCTTGAAGCAGCACGCGGAGATCAAGAAGATCACCGTCGAAGGCCACACCGACAACGTCGGCGCCAAGGACTTCAACAAGAAGCTCAGCGAAGGTCGCGCCGCATCGGTCGTCGCGTGGCTGACGTCACACGGCATCGACGCGTCGAGGCTGTCGAGCGCGGGCTTCGGGCTCGAGCGCCCGCTCGATTCGAACGCGACGGAGGCCGGTCGCAAGAACAACCGCCGCGTCGAGTTCCACATCGAGCAAGACAACCCGACGCCCTGAGCGGGCGTCGATCGCAGAGCTCGTCGCCGCTACTTCAGCTGCTCGGCCCCTGAATCAGGGGCAGTTGCGCTCGTTGAGGACGAGCGGGAGCAGCGGCGTCTGCTTGAAGTCGAACGCGTTCAGGAGATCGTTCGCCTGCGCGTCCTGCGCGGCGGGATCGAGGTCGTGCAGCGTCTTCGTCGAGTGGAACACCGTCTCGATGAAGCGCGGGATGCTCGCGTGCTCCGCCACTTCCTTGAAGATGAAGCCGGGCTTTGCATACGGCGACAGGATGAGGAGGGGCACGCGGAAGCCGAGACCGTAGGGGGCCTTGGGGTCGCAGCCGTACTGGCGCGGCGGAGCCACGTGGTCGTACCAGCCGCCGAAGTCGTCCCACGTGATGAAGACGACGGTGTCCTTCCAGTAGTCGGACGCCATCAGCTTGTTGAGGTGACGGATCGTCCAGTTCTCGCCGCTGCAGACGCCGCCGATGTTGAC
>JAXDMI010000785.1:0-7124 GCA_034666145.1 Myxococcales bacterium
ATCGACGACGTCACGGCGGCGGCCTCGATGCTGAAGGGCATGACTGCGCAGTATCTCGTGCGGCGTACGCACGCGATTCAGAAGGGCGAGACGATCCTCGTCCATGCCGCCGCCGGCGGCGTCGGTCTCATCCTGTGTCAGTGGGCGAAGCATCTCGGCGCGACCGTGATCGGCACGGTGGGCAGCGAAGAGAAGGCGGAGCTCGCGCGCGAGCACGGCTGCGAGCACGTGGTGTTCTATCGAACCGAGGACGTTCCGAAGCGAGTGCGCGAGCTCACGAACGGCGCGGGTGTGCCGGTCGTCTACGACTCGGTGGGCAAAGACACGTTCGCGGCGTCGCTCGACTGCCTGAAGCCGCGCGGCCTACTGGTCACGTTCGGCCAGTCGTCGGGGCCGGTGCCTCCCTTCGATCCGCGCGTGCTCGCGCACAAGGGCTCGCTCTTCCTGACGCGTCCGACGCTCGCCGACTACGTGCGCGCGCGCCCCGAGCTCGAAGCGACGGCGCGCGACCTCTTCGACGTCATCGCAGCCGGCGTCGTGAAGATCATGGCCGCGCAAACCTACCCCCTCCGCGACGCCGAACGCGCCCACCGCGACCTCGAAGCCCGCAAAACCAAAGCCTCGACGGTCCTGCTCCCCTGACCCTGGGTCATTTTGGGGTCGAATGACCCTGGGTCCGGTCTCGGTCTCCTGACCCTGGGTCATTTGGGGGGTGAATGACCCTGGGTCAGGGGATCGATTTGCAGCAGCGGAAGCCGAGGTGGTAGTTGACGTGCCACGCTTCTTCGAGCTTTTCGACGTGCCAGCGCGGGTCGAAGTTGCAGTGGTCGGGATATGCGCCCGCCTTGTTCGTGGTGGTCTCGGGGATCGGCTGATCGGGCTCGCGAACGAGCTCGTTGTAGAACCACGCGCTGCCCTTCAGCTGCGTGACCACTTGGTCGCCGTCGCGACGCATCATGACCTCGGCGACGTTGCCGTGCTGATCGAAAACACCGAAGCGTGAGCGACACTTCGGGAACGAGCCCGACGGCTCGGTATCGGTGGTGCACGTGTTGAACGCGCTCTTCGCGTCGTGCGCGTTGCACTGCGTGCGATGCCGCAGATTGGTGTGACAGATCTCGATGTCGACCTTGCTGCCGTACGCGTACCGCTGATCGTCGCCGCCGTTGGGGTCGCCACGACACGCGATGTTCCACTCGGTCTGCGCGCAGAGACGCTTGCCTTGCAGCTCGCAGACCTTCTTCGCGTAGGTCGGCGGCGTCCACACGAACGGCAGCTCACACGGCTTGTTCGGAAACTCGAACACGTCGATGCAGAACCACGGATCCTTCCCCTTGATCCACACCGGCACCATGTTGTCGGCACCGCACTTCGCGCGCTGCTCCGGCGTCTGGACGACGATGTCCTTCAAGCCCGCGAGACACTGCGCCTTCGAGATGGTGTGCTTCGCGATCGCCTTGTTGCCCTGGTTCATCTTGCCGGGGCCTTCGGGGCCGAACGCATTGCGCAGGAAGATGTCGGGCTGGATCCGTTTCTTCTCGTCCTCGGTGAAGTCCTTGATCGTGAACAGCGCGAGCAGCTCTTCGCGCGTGTTGTGATGGTTCGCCATCGGGTCGTCGTCGGCCGAAGCATCGCCGCCGTGACCGCCATCGCCGCTCGCCGCGAGGATCGCAGCGGCAGCATCCATCATCGCGCCGCCCTCGAGCGCCGTTCCGATGGCCGTGCTCGCGGTCGGCCCCGCTTCGTTCTCGTGCGCAGAGGCGCTGTCGGCGTCGTACGCAGGCTTGTCACTCGCGCCCGGCGGCGGCGGTGCGGGGCGACACGCAGAGGCCATCGCGCCTACGCAGAGCGCAGCGCACGCAGCGAGCGACGCGCTACGTACGAGCGGACCGACCATTCACGAATCGTAGCCCCCCGCCGCACGCACGGCCGCCTTCCCTGCCAACCGAAAAGCAAACCGAGAGAGGAAGCGGCAAAACGCCCGACCACGACGCCTCGGTTCGCACGACCATTGCATGTGAACTGTGACGGCCTTAGCTTTCGGCTTCGATGGCAACGGACTTCTACTCGGTGCTGGGCGTGCCGAAGGACGCCGACGCGGGGGCCATCAAGAAGGCCTACCGCAAGCTCGCCCGTGACCTTCATCCCGACAAGAACGCCGGGAACAAGGCCTCGGAGACGCGCTTCAAGGAAGTGAACCGCGCCTACGAGGTGCTCCACGACGAGAAGAAGCGCAAGCTCTACGACGAGTTCGGCGAGGAGGCGCTCCGCGAAGGTTTCGATCCCGAGAAGCAGCGCGCCTACGCGCAGTGGCAGCAGCGCGCGGCGAACGGCGGCGCCGGTGGTTATCGCGGCGGCGGCGGCGGCTTCGGCGGCGCGGTGAACCTCGAAGATCTCTTCAGCGGCGCCGTGCCCGGCGGGAGCGCCGGCGGCGGCGAAGGCGATCCGTTCGCCGATCTCTTCGGCCGCGCTTCGCGACGTCGCGGACCGGTTCGCGGTCGCGACATCGAGCAGGAGCTCACGATCGACTTCGTCTCCGCCGTGAAGGGCACGTCGCTCCAGCTCCGCAATCCGAGCTCGCCCGAGCCCGTCACCGTTCGCATTCCGCCCGGCGCCGACGAAGGCAGTCGTGTTCGCATCAAGGGCCAAGGCGCGGCGTCGCCCAACGGCGGTCCGGCCGGTGATCTCATCCTCGTCATCCACCTCGAGCCGCATCCGCTCTTCGAGCGCGAAGGCGACGACCTCACCATCGAGGTCCCCATCTGGACGAGCGAGGCGATCCAGGGCGCGAAGGTGAAGGTCCCCACGTTCGACGGCGACGTCACGGTCAAGGTGCCCGCCGGAACGCAGAGCGGTACGAAGCTGCGCGTGCGCGGAAAAGGCGTCGTGCGCAAGGGCCGCGAGCCCGGCGATCTCTACGTGCGCTTCATGGTCCACGTCCCGAAGGGCGACGACCCGAAGCTCCTCGAGCTCGCCGAAGAGCTCGCCAAGTTCGAGCGCGGCGACGTGCGTGCAAACCTCCACATCTGACGCTGCTCTGACGTCGGGCATGCGTAGCGCGTCTTCCCCGTCACATTCCCTGGCCTGTTCGCCGTCCTGTTCCTTGGCTCTCCTCAGAATCGTCGTCGGCACTGCCCTGAGCTGCGCGACGCTCGTCGCGTGCGGTGGCTCTTCGCCGGTCGCCGCTCCGCCGTCGTCTCCCATCGTGTCGCCCGTGAAGCCCGCCCCGGATCCGCCGCCCGACGGCCCGCCGATCCAAGTCGACTGCGGTGACTTCACGACGTGCGCGATCGTGACCGGTGGCGCCGTTCGCTGCTGGGGTCACGACAAGTCCGGCGAGCTCGGCGACGCCGGCCGCGGCGGTGATCGCACGACGAGCATCATCGTGCGCGGCGTCGAGAACGCGACGTCGATCGCGCTCGCATCGAAGTTCGCCTGCGCGCTCGGCGCCGACAAGAAGGTGAAGTGCTGGGGCACCGGTCGCATCACCAACGACGGTCAGGCGAAGGACCATGCGAGGGCCACCGAGGTCAGCGGTGTCGACGCCGTCGAAGAGCTCACCGCGAGCGGCGCCATCGCGTGCGCGCGCAGCGCAACGTCGGTCACGTGCTGGGGCGCCGACGCTGCCACCATCGGAACGCCGCCCACCGGTACGTTCACTCAAGTCGCCGCGGGCTTCACACACGGATGCGCGCTCGAGAAGAAGGGGACCGTGACCTGCTGGGGCACCGGCGACTGGGCCGCGCCCAAAGGCAGCTTCGCCAAGCCCGCCAGCATCAGCGGCGCCACCTACCTCGCCACCGGTGACCGCCATGCGTGCGTCGTCACCAAGGACAAGAAGGTCCAGTGCTGGGGGATGAACGACGCCGGCCAGCTCGGCACGAAGCCCGACACCGAGATGCACAAGACCCCGGTCACGGTGCCGGGGGTCAGCTCGGCCGTGAAGCTCTTCGCGGGTGAGTCGGCGATGTGCGCGCTTCTCGCAGACGGCAGCGCGCGGTGTTGGGGCTCCAATGGCGAAGGGGAGCTCGGCCTCGGCAAGAAATCGAGCGACGAACGCCCCACCAAGGTCGCCTCCGTGCCGGATATCGCGGGAATGTGCCTCGCCACCTCCCACGGCTGCGCTCTGACCAAGAACAAGGCCATTCTCTGCTGGGGAGCGAACGCGGCCGGTCAGCTGGGCGACGGGACGAACGAGAAAAAACTCGAGCCCACGCGCGTCTCTTGGTGACCTCGGTGTTGTAACATCCGAGATTCATGGCCGGGGCGGCTCATCAAGAAGATCCGGTGCAGGCGGCGAAGGCCCGCGTGGGCACCGCACTGAACGCCAAGTGGTCCCTCGACGGGCTCCTCGGCGTCGGCGGCATGGGCGCCGTCTTCGCGGCGAGACATCGCAACGGCACGCGTGCCGCGGTGAAGCTGCTCCACGCCGAGTTCGCCCGCGAGAGCGAGATCCGCGAACGCTTCCTCCGCGAGGGCAAGATCGCCAACAGCGTGGATCACCCCGCGCGCGTCCCCGTCACCGACGACGACGTGAGCGATCGCGGCGAGCCGTTCCTCGTCATGGACCTCCTCGAGGGAGGCACCCTCAACGAGCTCCGTCACAAGACGGGCGGCAAGGTGCCGCTCGAGGAGACGCTCCGGATCTTCGAGACCGTGCTCGACCTCCTCGCGAAGTGTCATGAGGTCGGGATCGTCCATCGCGACATCAAGCCCGGGAACATCTTCATCACGAACGACGGCGAGGTGAAGGTCCTCGACTTCGGCGTCGCGCGCATGCGCGAGGTCGGGTCGGGCATCGAGGCCACGCGCATGGGAACGGCGATCGGTACGCCGTCGTACATCGCACCGGAGCAGGCGCTCGGTCTCGTCTCGCAGGTCGACGGTCGGTCCGACATCTTCTCGGTCGGCGCATGCATGTATGTTGCACTTACCGGCAAGCGCCTGAATCACGCGCGCACCGAGGCCGAGTCGTTCGTCATGGCCGCCACGCAGGCCGCTCCGTCGATCGCCAATCTCGCGTCCGATCTTCCGGTGGAGATCGTGGCGTGTGTCGATCGTGCGCTGGCGTTCGAGCGCGAGAAGCGCTTCCAGGACGCGGCGTCGATGCGGAGCGAGGTGCTCGGCCTCCTCGCGGCGCTGCGCGCCGGTCAGCTCGTTCGCACGGCACCGAAGAAAGAGGGCGGCCTCAAGACGCGTGGCAACGAGGCGCTCGAGAGCCTCGAAGAGCTCTCGCCCGAAGAGCAGAAGGACGTGCAGGTCAGGCTGGCGGCGGTCTGGAAGCAGATCGGCACGTGCCTCGCGGACGTTCGCCAGTACGGCTGGTCCCATCCGCATGCGCTGCGCGCGCTCGATGCCGGACTGCAGCAGGTCTCCGACGCGCTCGCGACGCACCCCGGCAGCGTGCGCTGGGACGTCGGGCCAGGCGCGTTCCTCTTTCAGGGCGTGCCGGTGTGGGCGCCCGATCGGATCCCCTTCGATCGCATCCCGTACCAGCTCTTCGCGGACGGCGTGCGGCACATCCAGATCAAAGAAGGCTTCACGAAGGACGAGTTCCGCGATCTCGTCGCCATCTTCCTGCGCGACGTCCTCGGCGGCGCCGGAAAGGAAGACGACGCGGTCACGGCGTTCTGGGATCGCCGCTTCGAGCACGTCGCCTACGTCGCCATCGAGGCCTTCGCCGAGGGGGACGGCGGCGGTGATGCCGACCCGCTCATGAAGGGCAGCGCCGATCTCGCGCGCGAGCTCGCCCAGACCGCGCAGCTCGATCGCGACTGGCACGACGCGTCGCTCGAGGGACGCGCGATGCGTCTCAACCTCTCGAACCAGCTCCGCGAGAGCGGCGAGGCCGCGGCGGCCCTCGCGCTCGATCCCTTGCAGCGCGCAACGATGGGCGCACAGCTCAACCTCACCGAGGAGCGCTGGCTCGAGCGCTTCGTCGACGCCTTCGCCGACGGGTACGTCGAGGCTCGATTGAACCGCGACAACGCGATCCTCGAGGACGCGCTTCGCGAGTGGACGGCCGACGAGCTGTCGCTCCACGATCACCGCGAGGTCTTCGAGGTGTTCCACGCGCTATGCGCCGCGCTCGCGCTGCGCGTGCCGAACGAGGCAAGGAAGGCCGAGGTCGCGCTCGCGCGCGTGATGTTGCCGGGCCCCACGCTCTCGCTGATCCTGCAGGCCGTCGACAAGGAGGGGCGCGATCCGCAGCTCGCGAAGGAGCTCGACTCGAACATCGTCACGGGCATCGAGAAGGCGCTTCATGCGCTCGCCGATGCATCGATGCTCGAGCTCGCGTCCGGTTGCTGGGGCAGCTCGCGATCGGAGCCGCTGCGCCGCGTGCTGCTCGCTTACATGACGCAGTGGAGCCGCGGGAACGAGGTGCGCCTCGGCGCGGTGCTCGAGAGCGCGCCCGCGGAGCTCGGCGTCGCGCTCGTGGATCTCCTCGCGGGTCTCGGTACCGCCGAGGGCGTCGCGGCGCTCGAGTCGGCGCGCAAGAACCCGCATCTCGCCGTGCGCATCGAGGCGCTCACGAAGGTGTCGAGCGACCGCGAAGACGAGGTGCGCAACGAGGTCCGCAAGATGCTCGACGATCCGTCGGCGGAAGCGCGGCAAGCGGCGCTCGCGCTCGTGGCGGAGCGCGGGGTCATCGCCGCCGGACCGGCGATCGTGCTCAAGATCCAGGCGCCCGACTTCCACGCGCTCGAAGTGGACGAGCGGCGTCTCTGGCTCGGGTGTCTCCTCGCGCTCAGCCCGCGTCGCGCGATGAGCGTCTGCGTGGAGATCTTGAAGGAGCATCAGATCATCCCGACGGAGGCCGTCGAGACGACGCGCGTGCTCGCGGCGGAGATCCTCTCGAACATGGCCTCGAAGGAGGCGCTCGAAGCGGCGATGGAGGCGTCGAAGAAGCGCTGGTGGAACACCACGCCCGTTCGCGAGGCGGCCGAACGAGCCGTCGAGCAGATCCAGCAGCGCATCAAAGCGGGAGTGGGCGAGCCGACGACGACGGCGAAGCGCAAGAAGGTGGAGCTGCCGTGACGCAGCGAGGACCGAGCGGCGACGGGCCGGCGCGCGATCCGGCAGCGATGCAGGAGCTCGCTGCAGGCGTCGTGCACGGCGTGTAC